>CAMAWS010000244.1 GCA_945861845.1 Candidatus Sulfopaludibacter sp. SbA3
TGACAGTCAGTACACCAGACGCGGCCCTTGTCCGCATCGGCGAGCGGAGACTCCCACTTTGGATTCGGATTCTTGTTTTGCGGGGTGCTGTAGAGCGCCTCCACCCACATGTGCATGAAGTACGCCTTTACAAACGGGGGTACTTTCGGCTGCTCATCGACGGCAGGCACAAGCGCGGCCAGCGGCCTGTCGTCAGGATTCACAACCGGCTTTGTGGAGTTCTCCAGTGTCTCGCCGACGCCGGAAACCTCGACGTTTTGATTACAGCCAGCCAGCAGTAAGACAGCGATCAGTACGGTCCATTTCATAATCCGTGGCCCTTTCCATTAGTCGAGCGTCAACTCTAGCATCAAACACTTCCATGAATGCTTTCGCCAACTGCCGCCCAAACTGGAATTCGCGGATTATATCGTAGCTTGGCCCATGCTATCTTTGCGACATGTCCTTATCGAGAAGGCAATTCTTCGGGAATTTCTGGGGTGGCAAGAAGAATGAGGCTCAGCGCAGCGTCAGAATGCGCGCGCTCGAGACGTACGTTCGAACAAGTCTCCTGCCTTACGACTTTGCGATCACCGCCCAACAGGACGCAGAGATCTTCTCGGCCGCGCGATCCCTGATGGCACAGACGTCGGACGAAGACTTGTTTGCGTACACGATGCGGGTACGGCTCGAAGACATGGTTCGAGCGAAGCTGGCGCCCTGGCGGGAAGAAAGTCTCAATCAGGACCGAGCCTATCGCAATAAGGAAATCCGGGAGTCCGCGATTGATTACGTCCATCACTTCCTCACGGTGGAAGCCACAGATGCGATGATCGATCACCTCAAGATCCGCTTCGAGGTTGCAGACCGTGAAACCCTTCAAAGCGTACTTGAAAACAAGATCCGGGAATGGATGGCGGGCGTGGACGAGAAACAGGTCCTTGATTACAACGTATTCTCGGTGAAGGAACTGGTCTTTTCACAACTTCGGTCGTGGTGTTAAGATCAGGGGTTTTGTTGGCCTCATCGGCCTCACTTAGTGGATTGGAAAGAGTATGTCTCCTTCAGAGTTGAACAAGTATCGGCTGATCCTTGGAAAGAAGCATGAAGAACTGCTGGCTGCGGCGCCGGCTCGCACTCCTGCTTCTGAGCCAGGATCAAAGAGTGGGGATTGGATCGATCAATCCAGCCAGGAGAGTGATCTGCACGTTCACCTCAGGTTGATGCAAACCGACTCCAAGCTGCAGCGCGCCATCGAAGAAGCAATCCATCGCATCGATGCCGGCACCTATGGCATCTGCATGGACTGCGAAGATGAAATTCCCGCGACGCGCCTCGAAGCGGTTCCATGGACGCGGCTCTGCGTGGATTGCAAGGAAAAGAAAGACAAGTAGCCTCCGGATTTACGCCCAAACAGCCGCAAAGAGCGCGGCTGCCGCACTTAACCTCCTACGGAGGCTCAGTTCTTCGCCCTTCAGCCAGGACGGGTGGCAGGCAAGCCGTCATCGGGCTGAAATAGCTGAACCGGAGGACGCCCCGCGCATTTTGCCAGTCTCGCAGAAATTTCCTCGAGCGTCGCCTTGCTGAAGCCGAAATCGCTCAGGCTGATAACTCCGCTGGTTTCGACAATAAATATGGACGGCACGTTGGTCAGGCCGTAGGCCGAAGATACCGGATACGGGTGCTCGTCGATCAGGAACGGGAATCCGAACCCCTCAGCGAATTCCCGCGTTTCATTTAGATCGTCCTGCGAAATCGCCCACAGCGTGCAGCCCTCGACTTCCCCCATCGCGGCGGTAATCTTCTGGATAAACGGAAAGGTGAACTGGCTGGTCGGACAGGCGGACCTATAAAAGACGAGGACCAGCGTTCCCTTCGCGATCTCACGGCGAAGGGAGCGCGAACTTCCATGTATATCAGTGAGCTCGAAATCGGGTGCCGGAACCCCGGCAGATAAAGACTTCATAGTGTACAATCCATTGACGATCGGCACGGATCGCCGACCCTGTATAATACGTCGCCGTAGGGAGGAACTGGAGGAGAAATGGCGAAGATAGACGCTTTCTTTAACTTCATGAACGAGCATGGCGCTTCGGACCTGCATCTTGCGTCCGGCTCGCAGCCGATTGTCCGGGTGCGAGGCGAAATGGAACGTCTGGCCTACCCCGCACTCGACAACGACAGCTTGAAGGCAATGCTGTACGAGATCGCTCCGGAATATAAAATCAAGGTATTCGAAGAAACTGGCGATGTCGACTTTGGATACGAAATTCCCGGAATCGCAAGGTACCGAGCCAATTTTTTCAACCAGAAGTACGGCGTCGCGGCAGTATTCCGGCAAATACCCTCAAAGATCCTGACGGCAGAGCAGCTTGGGCTTCCACCGATCATGAAAAAGTTCGCGGCCCTGCACAAGGGACTGGTGCTGGTAACAGGCCCGACCGGCAGCGGCAAGTCCACCACCCTGGCGGCAATCGTCGACCACGCGAACAAGACGCGAAAGGACCACATCATCACGGTTGAAGACCCTATCGAATTCGTTCACGAAAGCCAGAGCTGTCTTGTGAATCACCGGGAGGTCGGTCTCCATACTAAATCGTTTTCTGCGGCGCTACGCGGCGCCCTTCGTGAAGACCCGGACATCATTCTCGTCGGCGAAATGCGAGACCTGGAAACGATCGAACTCGCCATTACTGCCGCGGCTACCGGCCACCTCGTGTTCGGAACGCTGCACACTCCAAGCGCAGCGAAAACGATCGACCGCGTGATTGACGTATTTCCGGCCGGCCAGCAGAACCAGATTCGCAATACGCTGTCGGAAGCGCTCAAAGGCGTCATCGCGCAGAACCTGTTCAAGAGAATCGACGTAAAGGGCCGAGTATGCGCCCTCGAAATCCTCGTCGTGACGCCTGCAATTGCGAACCTGATCCGGGAGGCGAAAACATTCCAGATTCCCGGCATGCTGCAGGTTGGCAAGAAGCACGGAATGCAGACCCTCGACGATGGCATCATGGATCTGTTGAACAAGAAGATGATCAGCGCCGAGGACGCTTACGCCCGCTGCATCGATAAGAACAAATTCCGGCCACTGCTCAAGAATCCGCCGGAAGAATGGGAATAGGGCATGACAAAGGCTGAACTTGATTACCTGCTTGGCACGATGCTGGATGCGTACAAGAACGTTTCAGACCTCAACATCACCGCGGATAAACCGCTCCAGGTCGAGTCATCCGGCGAACTGCAGCCGGTAAAAGTCGAGCCACCGATCGAAAAATTGACGCCGTTTCAGACCGAAACGATGTCGCTCAATATCATCAACCGGAATCGGCGGCTGACGGAAGACCTCCTCAAGGCAGGATCGTGCGACTGTTCTTACTCGCTGGGCACAAAGGCCCGTTTCCGCGTGAACATTTTCACGCAGCGGGGCCATTACTCGATCATTCTCCGGAGACTTTCGACCGACATCCCGAACCTCTCGCAGCTCAACCTTCCGCCGGTGTTCCACGAAATGTCGAAGGAGAAGACGGGTCTTATTCTCGTCACCGGCGCCACGGGCAGCGGTAAGTCCACGACGCTGGCGGCACTGCTGAACGAGCTGAACGAAACGAAGTCGATTCATATTGTCACCCTCGAAGACCCGGTCGAGTTCGTCCACCCCCAGAAGAAAGCCACGTTCAACCAGCGCGAGATGGGAAACGATTTCAATACCTTCGCCTCCGGGCTCCGCGCCGCCCTGCGGCAGGCCCCCAAGGTGATCCTGGTCGGCGAAATGCGCGATCGCGAAACGGTGGAAATCGGCCTGTCAGCGGCCGAAACGGGCCACCTTGTCATGAGCACCCTGCATACGATCAACGCCGGCCAGACCATCAACCGTATTGTCGGCATGTTCGACCAGTCCGAGGAAAAGCAGATTCGGATACGGCTGGCGGAAACGGTCCGCTGGGTGGTGTCGCAACGCCTGCTTCCAAAGATCGGCGGAGGACGTGTCGCCGCGCTGGAAATCATGGGCAACAACCTTCGCGTTAAGGACACCGTCGAGCACGGCGAAATGGAAGGAAAGACTTTTTACGAAATTATCGAAGCAGCGGGATCCTTTGGCTGGAAAACTTTCGACATGGCCATGATGGAGCACTACGAAAACGGCATGATTACCGAGGAGACTGCGCAGCTCTATTGCACCAGCAAGGGCGTTGTGTCGCGCGGCATCGACAGGATCAAGAAAACCAGGGGAGAAAAGACCAGCGATCTTGCCGGTCTGTCACTCGACCCGGATTACGGGAAGAAAAAATGAGCTCACAAGAAAAAATGGACTTCTTTGAGGTCGGCGACAAGACCTCGCTGATCTGCAGCGATCCGAGCACGACCGACCTTGCAAAGAAGACGCTTCGCGAACTTGGATTCAAGTATCACACTGCGGAAGCGCCCGAACTGGCAATAGACCGCATCCGGTATACGCAGTACGACATCATTATCATCCACGAGAACTTCGCCGGCGGTTCACTGCGATCCAATGCGGTCCTGAACTACCTGGCGCCGCTCCCGATGGCGCTACGCCGGAATTCATTTGTCTGCCTGGTTGGCCCGTCTCTCAAGACTCTCGACGCCATGCAGGCTTTCGCCCACAGCGTCCACCTGGTGATGAATCCAGCAGACATGCCCAACCTTACGGCTATTCTCAAGAAGGGATTGGCGGAATTTGAGGGACTCTACCGCGCCTATAAGGACACGCTGGCCGCCGCTGGCGAGCGATAGAGGCTATTTCCGAGTTCGGTATTCCACTTTGTGCTCGAACTTCTTGGTATATATCCCGCGGTCGAATACCGGAATCTGGATGTCGACTGAATAGTCAACCTCCACCTTGAGCGAATTCCCTCCGCCCAGAATTGTGATCTGGTCTCCCTGCACCGGAAGATCCAGTTCTTCCGCCTTCACAAGTATCAGCGCTCTTATTTCACCGGACGGCCGGTGGTCATCCCCTGTGATCTGAACGACATATTGAAGGTATTCCTCAAAATCATCGTCGCTCATGCTGACGCGAATGTAGTCGTAGGAGAGCCAGAAATAAAAAAAGCCGACCAACACCCAGAAAAGCAGGACCAGGCGCCTTGCCTTTGGGGTGGGCATCTTATTCATACCGGGCGATTATCCAAAAAGGGCTTTTTAGAAACAAGGGCGTCAACGGGTAACCCTATCCTTGTGGCACCCGTTTGAACGGCCTCGCTGTCCTGAGCATTAGCTGATTGGCGGTTCTAAGTCTTTGCCCGAAAGTCGTCTTTCGGACAGACCCAATACATTCCACCAGGTTGGCCAGCAGTCTTGATAACTCGGGTTGCAATCATCGGGGTAGTGCACTGCGGACAGACCTTTCCCGACTGAATCAAATTCTTGTCCTTACCGAGAGAAGCGCGGGCAGTCTTACTTAACTTCGCACCAGATGCCATGGATCGTTAGTCCTCCGTACAAAATGAGTTCTTATCATACAGGAATTCGGGATGCTGGTGCGCCCTCAAGATGAGAGATGGGAATTGAGCATTCAGGAAACTCACCACCCGATCGCGAGACCGTCCTTTCGCACGTCCGATCCGCCAACGAGAACGTTTGTTCCTGGATCGATAAGAATTCCTTGATACCCGCCGAACGCGTCGAACCCGCTGACGATGTCGTGCCCCTTTGCAGCAAGGCCACTGCGCACCGGCTCGTTGAACGCGGACTCCAGCGCCAGGCCGCCGACCGA
>CAMAWS010000245.1 GCA_945861845.1 Candidatus Sulfopaludibacter sp. SbA3
ACGGTGGCCGAAACGCGGGGCGTGTACCTGGCGGGGCTGGCAGGGAAGATGGAGAAGAAGGGGGGATGGCTGGTGTGGGTGCGTGCGGGAACGCTGGTGGCGCAGCGTTTGGATCTGGAACAGCAGGCGCTCAGCGGGGATCCGGTGACCCTGGCCGATCCGGTGGCCGTCGACGCTTTCAATGTGAGCGCCGTATCGGTATCGGCCACGGGATTGGTGGCCTATCGGACGGGCGGGACCAGCCGGCGGCAACTGACCTGGTTCGACCGGTCCGGCAAGGCATTGGGCACGCTGGGCGCGTCGGATGAAAATAATCTCCGTCTCCCCAACATCTCTCCCGATGGCCGGCGGGTGGCCGTGGCCCGCACGGTGCAAGGCAATACGGACATCTGGCTGGTGGACGGAACCCGCACGAGCCGATTCACCTTTGATGCGGCCCCGGACCAATTCCCCATCTGGTCGCCCGACGGCGGCCAGATCGCGTTCGACTCGAACCGGAAGGGGCCGCGCGACCTCTATCAAAAGTCCTCCAGCGGGGCGGGAGCGGAGGAACTGCTCGTGGAATCGTCCCAGGCCAAGGTGGCCAACGACTGGTCCGCGGATGGCCGATTCCTTCTGTATCAGAGCCAGGATCCGCAGACGGACTTCGATTTATGGGTCCTGCCGCTCAGCGGAGAGCGGAAGCCGTGGGTGTTTTTGAAGACCAACTTCATTGAGCGCATGGGCCGGTTCTCGCCGGACGGCCGCTGGGTGGCGTATATATCGAATGAATCGGGGCGGCCAGAAATCTACATCCGGCCGTTTGCCGCGCCTGCAGCACCCGGCGCAACGGGCCAGGCGGCGAGTGGGCAGTGGCAGGTGTCGACGGCCGGAGGCATCTTTCCGGCATGGCGGCAGGATGGGAAGGAACTGTACTACGTGGGAGCGAATGGCGAGATGATGGCCGCGCCAATCACGACGACGGGAACGACGCTGGAGCCGGGAGCGCCGGTGGCGCTGTTTCAAACGCGGATCTTGGGCGGCGGTGTGGACAATCAACAGGGCCGGCAATACGACGTCGCTCGCGACGGCCGCTTCCTGATCAACACAGTCCTGGACGCCGCCTCCTCCCCGATCACGCTCCTGCTCAACTGGAAGCCTCCGGCGGAGTAGGGACGCACTTCTACAGTTCAGGGAATCGGAAGCGAGCGTCGGCGAATTGCAGTATCTTCGATGGTAATGATCGAGGCCTCCAGCCCTTCAGCCTCGAGGTTTGATAGAGCTCACGAAAGTATCCCGTTAACGTGTTCGATTCGTGATGACTGAGGTCGCAGGGAGATCAGAGACGGTGACGTTTTTCCGCCGAGGGCAATAATTCGCGAAAAGTCGAGATCTTGCGTCAGGATGATTCTGGAGCTCTGGCGTGCCCAGGTCACAATGACTTCATCGGCGGCGTTTGCCGGCAAGACCTCGTTGACTCTCACGACGTCATAGCCAAGGGACTTCAGAAAAGTGACCGTGAGAGGAGAAATGTGGAGGTCTGCGAGCAGCCTCATCGAATAGCGGAGGTTTTCTCACTCGCCAGCCACGCGGCATATTTCGCGGCCTGGAAGACATCTTCCTGTTCGAGCTCTGGATAGGCAGCGACAATTCGATCGGCGTCAAGTCCGTCCCCAAGCAACTTCAGGACGAAGTCCACCGTGATGCGCATTCCCCGTATGATCGGGCGCCCCATGAGCGGCTGCGAATGCAAGCCTCACTCTTGCGAACCGCGCCGTAATGCGCGACCCCAGCTTGGACTGGCGTTGGTTTTGGCCCGTCACTGCTCGTTGTTTTGGAACTCAGGTCACGAGAGACCCTGTTCGCTCATCGCCCTCCTGGTTCCTACGGAAACGGTGATATTCTTACTTGGTATTACCAAGGAGCAGGCTATGGAAAGGACATCCGTTACAAGCAAGGGGCAAGTCACAATTCCGAAGCCACTGCGGCAGCAATTAGGTCTCCGTCAGGGCAGCAAGGTCGAGTTTGTTCTGGTGGGCGACCACGTGGAAATGCGTATCGTCAATGATCCCGCAGACATTCCAGCAAGCGGTTTCGGAATGCTCAAGAGCAAACGGCGGGCGGTTCCGGGGGATTTCGATCCGGCCGGTTTGCTCGCCCGGGGCAAGAGGGGGCGAAGCAAGTGATCGGTCTCGATACCAATGTTCCGGCTCGCTATTATGTTCAGGACGTGGACGACGCCGAGGGGTTAAAGCAGCGGGAGGCCGCACGCCGGTTGATGGAATCGGGCAGGCCGCTGATGGTTTGCAAGACCGTACTGCTGGAGTTGGAGTGGGTGATGCGTGGGTATTACGAATTCTCGACGGCGGAGATTGCTGGGGTGATGAATCACCTCCTGGCCCTGCCCCAGGTCACGGTTGAGGATCGACAGGGCATCGTCCAGGCGCTTTCTCATTGCGAAGCCGGGCTGGAGCTGGTGCTTTGCACCATGCCAGCTATCGAGGTTGCGACAGCATGGCCTCGTTTGATGACAAGAAATTCGTCCGGCGTGCCCGACGCATGGGGCTGGCGCCACGGGTCGAATTGCCGGAATAATTCATCTTCTTCGTCGCTTCTTTACCGCTACTTCAGCGCGCGACGCGCGTAATCAGCCGGGAGTTCAGGTAGGCAATCAGGTCCGTCATTTCGTCGTTTTGGAACTCAGGCCAAGACAAGCCCTGTTGCTTCATCGCGCGGAGCATCGATGGTCCATGGCGCCAGAGCGCCGATGTCAGGGTTATGGGCGAGAATTCCTCACTCACCTTCGAAAGATCGGGCGCACCGGTTTCCGCCCGTCGAGCTTCATGGCAGTTCGCGCAGCGTTTCGCCTCAAACACTGCGGCCCCCTTCGAGGCGTTGCCTTGCTCGAAGAAGTATCGCTGTGAAAAGAGAAACGCCATCAGGTCACGCATTTCCCCGGGCCGTACTTCCGTGGAGAGGGAGGTGTCACGATTGCGCATCAGCGGCGCATGATTCCACATTGCGGCAGCGTAGCCCATGATGGTTGATGGGCGGGACCTCGCCAGTAGGTCCACTTTGGTTCTGTCGGTCGGACCAAACGTGTGGCAGGACTCACATGTGCTTTCGAACGCGATCCTTCCCTGGTCCGGCTCTCCGATGCCGAAAGCGCCGGATTGCGGGCTGTCGGGCGAAAGGCGGCTGAGGAATACGACAAGATCGACGATGTCCTGCTCTGAAAACCGTGGCCATTCGATGCCCCGGTTCGACGTGGCCGCCACCATTTCATTCGAGTGGTTCCACATTCGTTCCGCCCACGCTACAGGGTCTTTGAGATCTGTCCATTTTCCGAGAAGTGATTTCACGGGCCGCTGATCCAGGACTTCACTGTGACAACTGACGCAATTCCTGTCTTGAAATAGATTCTGGCCGCGGGCGGGATCACCCTTAGGCGCGAAGTAGAGTGTGGAGTAGAAATATGCAAACAGATCGGCGGATTCGGTGGATGTGAGTTTTGGAACCTGCCTCCCGGTGGTTTCAAATTCAGCCCACATCCTGGGACTGTGGTTCCACATCGTGGTCGCCAGCGATCCCGGTGTTTTCGACCGGCCTGCGAGCTGGGCAAAATCAGGAGCCCGGTTCCCGCCCTGCCCGTCCATTGCATGGCAACTGAAGCATCCATTGTCGTCGACGACCTGCTCGCCGCGCATGACGCTGCCGGGCAGTATCTTTACTTGTTTCGGGGGAGCTGCCAGAAATGTGGTGAAGCCCAATCCAGCGGCTAGGAAGGTAACAGCAAGTAACCGAAGTCTCATGGGCGTTCCGTCTGCACGAATCGAACCAAAAAAGATGAAATCCTAACTCTCGCCGCGCCGCGGAGTTGTACAAAACCGCAACAGACGGAAGTGACAAATCGTCAAGGAACCCTCACCCGGCCCCCGGGGGTACGCTGTGGGCGCGGGGCTCTTAGCCCCGTACAAAGTTCCATGAAATTTCCGTTTGATCCTGGCACGGGGCTAAAGCCTCGCGCCCACAGGTAGACTGAAAACCCGGGTTGCGGCTTCACAAATTGGATCGCCGGTCAATTTCACGAATCTTCATGAGCAGCGCGGCTATTGCGATTCCGATGGCAATGAGCGAATAACCCAGGCCGCGCCGCCGCACTTCCACTTCTTCAAGCGCGTTGTCACCGTCGGTATTGGCCTGTACGGCGATCTTCATGGCCGGCTCCACTTTCGTCTCGATTTCATCAGGATTGAATCCGTGAACGGAGACGCGGGCCTTGACGAGGGCGTCCGTGGCTTCCTGCAAACCGAACGCCGCCCTGCTCACTTCCATTCCCGCGCGCTGCGCCCGGCCGAGCACCTCTGTTGCCCGGTCGATCTCCAGGCGGAGTCCGAGCAGTGATTTCTGCATGCGAAGGATCTTTGGTGAAACATCGTCGCCATCGGAATGGCAGTTTGCACAGACACCACCCCCAAACACCGAAAGCATCCGATCGTCGGCGGCTGCGGTCTGATGGTTTTCATGGCAAGTGGTGCAGGCCGGGAAATCCAACTCTGCAAAAGCCTGTTTGTGCGGGCTCGCCGCGAAGAGCGTGTTCTCCTGCCGGTGACATTGACCGCAGACCGCGGCTACAGACTCCACTCCTGGAGGTTGCGCGCCGTGGTTGCCGTGGCAGTCGTTGCAAGTAGGGGCAGACAATTCGCGTTTCCCGATCAGGAACTCCGAATGGATGCTCTTCCCGTATTTTTCGAATTGGTCGACCGGCACCTTGTAGGGGGCCATGTAGTCTGCATTCGCGTGGCATTTGGCGCACGTCTCGGCCACATGCGTCGGGTAGACGGGCGCCGTTGAGTCACGCACGGATTTGATCTCGTGGACGCTGTGACAACTGACGCAGGTGGCCACCTTTGTATCGCCCCGGGCGTTGCGGATTCCATGCACGCTGGTCTTGTATTCCGTGACCTGATCGACTCGTACCTGCGGATTGAATCGGCGCATGTAGTTCAAATCGGAGTGACATCGTCCGCAGAAGCCTGCGACCTCGGAAGCTTTCGGCGCGCCAATGTATCCGCGCGCCGGATCCATCGCCGCAAACATGTCGCCGTCTTCGCCGCGCGCCGGATCTCCGCCGTGGCAATCGGCGCACGAGAGGCCGCGTTCGCGGTGAATGTCGCCTGCGAAAATGTCAACTGCCCGTTTGGCCGCTCCGTCGAGTGTCTGATGGCAGGCGATGCAACTGTCCTTGCCGGGCGCCTGTTGTGGAGCCGCTGCGTAGGCCGAGCCGGTGGCGAGCAGGAAGTAGATCAGGAAGAGCCAGCCCAGTATGCTGAAGAAGCGGCTTACCCTGCGGCGGCCTGCCTGCGTGTCGAGGAAGGGTACCGCGAACAGCAGCAAACCGATCACGCTGAACACCACGATTGCGATCTGCTCGCCCTCGAAGATCCAGAGATTCGCCGGAAATACCTTGAGCGTTTGAAACATCCACACGAAGAACCACTCCGGCCGGATGCCCTGCGGTGCGGAGGCAAATGCGTCCGCTTTCTCTCCCAGTTCCCAGGGAAACAAGGCAGCGAGTGCTGCGAGGGTTGCCAGCGCCACGAGCCAGCCCAGCAGGTCGCGCAGCAGAAAATTCGGATAGAACGGCATTTTCCGCTCGGGGCGCTCGCCTTCCGGAACGCTCATGCCGTGAAGTTGAACCAGTAAGACGTGGACGCCGAGGAACGCCGTGAC
>CAMAWS010000246.1 GCA_945861845.1 Candidatus Sulfopaludibacter sp. SbA3
AACTACGGAATTCGGGGGTGCGTCCCCCCAATTCCTATCACCACACTCGTTCCATCCCTGAAACGAGAGTGCTTACCAGAAGCGCTATTGCGATCACCAGACCAATTACCAGAACTTTCATAAACACCTCCCTCACAGGTTATCCGGGCATGTGCACTGCCACTCGCGAAAACCTTTCAGGACGTGGGTTTCCGGGACTTATGCCTGTGGACATCCATCAAGTTTCTTGATCGGATTCCACCCGCTAAGCCCTTCTTCTCCTGATACATAAATCTTTCGCACCAGCAGAAGAAATCAGGAACTGGTCGGCAGAAAACGCGGAGGCCGCCGGTGCTTGGTTGCCTGTTCGAACGCATACGCAATCCGCAGTAATGTCGCCTCGCTCCGGGAACGGCCGAAAAACGAGATTCCGATCGGCAGGTCCTGTATGAAGCCGGCGGGAACCGTGATGTTGGGATATCCGGCGACCGCCGCGGGTGCGGCGCTACCGCCATCGACGTGATCCCCGTGAGCGAAATCGCTGATCCATGCCGGACCGCCGGTGGGAGCGCAAATTGCGTCCAGGCGGTTCGTGTTCATGACGAGGTCGATTCCCTGCTCGCGGCTAAGCCTTTGACTGGCTCTAAGGGCGGCCAGGTATTCACCGCTGGTCAACGGCCCCTTTGCCTCGGACTGCAGGAAAAGTTCCTGACCAAAGAAAGGCATCTCACGGTCCCGGTTTCTTTCGTTGAAATCAATGACCTCTCGAAGAGATTTCACGGGCGCGGAGGGTCCGAGACTTTGAAGATAGGAATTCAAGTCCGCTTTGAATTCATATTTTAAAACCTCGAGTTCCGAGTTTCTGAATAGATCGATGGTTCGGATGTTAACCGGGTCGACAATCTCTGCGCCATTTTGCCGCATGGAGTCGATTGCGGCTTCCATAAGCTTATCGACATCCGAATCGAATCCGAAAAGGTTCCGCGCCACGCCGATTCGCGCGCCCCTCAGTCCGTTGCCATCCAACGACGCCTCGTAATTGACGCCCGCCAGTACTCCCAGTAGTATCGCGCCGTCCATCACTGAGCGCGTTAAAGGACCGGCCACGTCCTGGCTGTGCGCCAGGGGAATGATGCCCGCTCCGCTGACCAGGCCCACCGATGGCTTGATGCCAACCAGGCCGTTGGCATTTGCGGGGCACACGATCGATCCGTCAGTCTCGGTCCCGATGGAGACCGTGCACAGGTTTGCGGAAGTCGCAACGGCCGAACCCGAACTGGAGCCGCACGGATTGCGATCGAGCACGTAGGGGTTGCGGCACAGCCCGCCGCGTGCGCTCCATCCACTGGTCGATTGTGTCGATCGAAAGTTTGCCCACTCGCTCATGTTCGCCTTGCCGAGCAGGATGGCGCCCGCCGCCCGCAGCCTGGCGGCAACAAATGAATCGCTGGCTGGAATCGACCCTTCCAGCGCGAGCGAGCCCGCAGTTGTTGTCATGCTGTCGGCTGTCCCAACATTGTCTTTCAGCAGGACCGGAATTCCGTGCAATGGCCCGCGTGATCCCCTGGACCTGCGCTCCGCATCCAAAGCATCTGCAATCCGAAGGACATCGGGATTTATTTCGATAATCGACCGCAACGCCGGCCCCTGCTTATCGAGTTCGCCAATACGCCGAAGATATCCTTCCGTAACAGAGCGTGCCGTATGTTCACCGGACACAATTCGCGCTTGAAGGTTTGCCATCGTGAGTTCTTCGAATTCAAACGATCCAATGGAAGAAATAGCGGGAACCGCCGATTCCGTGCTTCGAGTGCGGCCGCATCCGGCAGCCGCAACGGCCCCGGCGAGAATGGCGTCCTTTACAAAGCGTCTTCGATCGATCATCGCACCTACTCACTCATGAGAAATATCAAGGGCCGCACATCATCCTCAGGCGTCAACTCCCAGTACTTCAGCAGGATCGTGTAGACAAGAAGTCCAGTCTCTCCCTCTCCCCAGAAAATAAAGCGGAAGGATTGCGTCATGAGGTTCATGCGCGTCAGGCCCAGGAAAATGCTGACAGGGTCGATCACTTCACTGATGTATGCAATGGTATTGGCAATGGCAATCGCGCCCGAGATCTCCACCACGAAATCCTCGCGTTCCTGGGTCACGCGGATTTGAATCGGCGAAAGAAATTCGCTGCGGTTGTCGAGAAGTTTCACATGAATAAAAGCCAGCGGCCCGCGAGGAGAGTAGTGCTTTCGCAGTTCCGCCGCCTTGATGAGGCGAGCATCGGAAGTGTTCGAACGCAGGGGCACGAGATTCACCTTTTTGCCCACGATGTCCTGCCACACTCTGGCACTGTCGTCGTCCGCGAACGTGACTTCGGAAACTCGCAGTTCGGTAGCACGCCAATAGCGGCTGACTGCACTGATCACAACCACGAAGGCGATAAAGATGCTTGCGATGATGACGCCATCCGGCCGCTCGATGATGTTATCCACGAGCGCGAAGGCAAAGACAGCGCTGACAATCCAGAAATAGACGCTGAGCATTGCTCCGTTGCGCGCGGTGGCCTCGTTTCTTTCGCGCCATAGGGCCAGGGCCACAGCGATGGCCGCAGATAGCATGAGGACCAGGACGCCCGTGGCGTAGGCGCCGGCCTGCGACTCGACATCCGCGTTGAAGACCAGGGTCACAATGAGTGCGCTGACGAACAGAACCAAAACGAGCGGCCGTCGGTAGGCAACCCACCGCGGCGCCATTCCGAAACGCGGCAGATATCGAGGAATCAGGTTGATCAGCCCTGCCATTGCAGACGCGCCGGCGAACCAGAGAATCAGGATGGTCGATATGTCGTAGACGGTGCCGAAAACGCCGCCAAGATAAAGGTGGGCCAGGTAGGCAATCGCGCGGCCTCCGGCTTCCCCTCCGGTCCGGAATGCCTCTTCGGGAATCAGCAGCGTGGTGATGAAGCTCGACAAGACGAGCATGACGCTCATGATCACAGCCGCTGCCGTAAGCAGCAGGCGTGTGGCGCGAACGCGCTCGGGAGTTCCATTTCCCGAAACCAGAGGCATGACAGATACGCCGGTTTCGAAACCGCTCATGCCAAGCGCCAGTTTTGGAAATATGATGCCGGATGCGATCATGATCATCGTCCAGTCGCCATGCGCCATCAGGTCCAGCCGCCAGTTGGCGAGCAGTTCGGGGCGGCGGCCTATCTCGGCGAAGCCCCGCAGCAATACGACCATGTTCAGCAACAGGTATGGGACGGCCACGGCCGCGGCCAGCCCGATGGCCTCGACAAAGCCTTTGAGGAATACCAGGGCCAGCAGCGCCAGAAGACCCACGGTGAGCAAGACCCGCGCTTCGCCAAGAAACGGCTGAAGGTAAGGATTCTCCATGGCGTGCTGCGCTGCATCGGCGGCCGAAAGCGTCATCGTAATGACGAAATCCGTTGCAGCGAAACCAAGCAGGACTAGAACGAAAAGCTTTCCACGCCAACCCGGCAGCAGGTTCTCGAGCATTGCAATCGATCCCTGTCCTGCGTAGGACCGGAAGGCGACCTGTGAATAGACAGGCAGGGCGCCCAGTAGTGTTACCCCGACCAGAATAATGGTCGCAATCGGCGAGAGCGCGCCGGCGGCGATCAGCGCGATGCCCGGCTGGTAACCCAGCGTCGAGAAGTAGTCCACTCCTGTAAGCCAGAGGACCATGTACCACGGATGAGTTTCGGTGTGCGCATGCTGCTCGTCCATGCTTCCGCCCGTCAGCAACCATCGCCCAAGCGCCGACGTCGGCTCCGCCGCGCCTCGCAGAGATATCTTGGAATCCAGGGATGACTTCGCCTTGATCATAGGTGGGTGATTATAACTGCCCGGTGGAATTCGCTCAGGTAAGTAAAACTTTCAAGACGCCAGCTTGGCTGGCCTTTGCAAAGGCACGAGGTGCCTCGCTGAGCGGAAATACCTCGGATATCATGTCTCCGACATTGATCCTGCCGCCCTTCAACAGGCCAAGCGCAGGCTCGAACCGGCCGCACCGGGAACCGACCAATGTTATTTCGTTCACGATGATCGGGGCCGTGTCGATCGACGCCATGCCATGCGTGGTGGACTTCATGAATACGGTCGCACGGGGACGCGCCATCCCGACTGCCTCGGCGAGGCCTACGGCAGATCCGGTCGCTTCCACAATCCAGTCATAAGCCGCATTCGGCAACTTCTTTTTTCGAAGAACAGTCTGCACTCCAGCGCGTTCCGCGATCCGGAGCTTTTCCTTATGGCGTCCGAACAGATGCACGTTCTGCCGATTGGCATTCAGAACCTGTGCCACAAGAAGTCCCAGCTTGCCATCGCCGAGCACCGCCACTTCGGCGCCTTTTGGAATCTTCGCCTGGTCCAGAATCTCGCAGGCAGCGGCCAGCGGCTCCACAAACACCGCATGTTCGGTCGGAACAGAGTTCGGCACGACATGCAGAGTCTCTTCGGGAAGCGTGAGGAATTCCCGAAATGCGCCCGGTTGCTTCACGATCCCGAGCACCTTTCGAGTGGGACAGTGCCGTCCAAGTCCCTTAAGGCACCACTCGCATTTCCGGCATGAGAGATTGATCTCTCCCACGACGCGGCGGCCAAGCAATTTCATGTTGTCCGCTTCGATGACTTCACCCACGAACTCATGGCCCGGAGTCCCGGAAAAACCATAGTAGCCGCGCTGCAGTTCCAGATCCGTATTGCAGATGCCAGCACACAACAGGCGAATCAGGGCAAAACCATCGGGCCGGCGCGGCCTGGGTACGCGCCTGGTTCTTACGTGACCTTCATCGAGATGAACGGCGATCATGGTTTGTAGCCTACCTTGGATAGAGCACGAGAGGACTGTTGAATTCTGTAATTTGAGCGACATTTCGGCAACAGTTGTCCTGTATTGGGCGATTTCTGCTGATTTGCGGGGTGTAAAGAACGTCCTTGCTCAACTTGGCATTGGTCAGTGAATTGCCCTATATAGGCCGGAGCCCAATTAATGTTGCTCGACGACCTGAAAACCGCGATTCGCATCCGTCACTACAGCCGCCGGACAGAAGAAGCCTACGTTGGCTGGGTCAGGCGATTCATTCTCTTTAATGGGAAACGGCACCCGAAGGAAATGGGCGATCCGGAGCTTCAAGCGTTTCTGACGCACCTCGCCATAAAGAAACAAGTCAGCGCGTCCACACAAAATCAAGCTCTGTCTGCGATTCTGTTCCTGTACCGCGAGGTTCTAAAGGTTGGTGGTTTTAGCATTGACGTGGCTGTGCACGCTCGAAGGCCGGAAAGGCTCCCCGTTGTTCTCACCAGGCAGGAAGTCCGGGCCATATTGGATCTTATGACGGGAGCTTCCCGCCTTGTTGCATGCTTGCTGTATGGCGCTGGCTTGCGGTTGCTGGAATGTCAGACGTTGAGGGTGAAGGATGTGGATTTTGGCCGGAACGAAATCGTTGTTCGGGATGGAAAGGGTCAAAAAGATCGTGCGACGATGCTTCCGGACTCCACAAAGGAATCGTTGTCACAGCATCTGCAGAGAGTTCAAAAACTGCATTCGCAAGACCTGAAGCAAGGCGCTGGACGGGTGTCGCTGCC
Organism: Candidatus Sulfopaludibacter sp. SbA3; assembly: GCA_945861845.1. GTDB lineage: Bacteria > Acidobacteriota > Terriglobia > 20CM-2-55-15 > 20CM-2-55-15 > CAMBFR01. Next base: position 5,583 of record CAMAWS010000246.1, read on the forward strand.
TGATGCGATTTGCCGCAAATATCCCAACGCAGACCGCGAGCCATCGGGCAGACCGACGCGGGAAGGTATTTGCGGATAATATATATGTGCGAGATCCGAAACCAGACAGTGTGTTCGTTATTACAGCA
>CAMAWS010000247.1 GCA_945861845.1 Candidatus Sulfopaludibacter sp. SbA3
CTTCTTGAAGTCGTCGCTCATGGATTCGCCGGATTCGAGCTGCTGACTGTCTACCAGGATGGTGTTCGGACGGTGGAGCCACGCGCCGTTGCCGTCGTCGTTCCGGAAAATGGGCAACTGCCCCGCCTGAACAACGGTCTCTTCGCCGATTTTCCTTTCCCATCCTGCGATAAAGTCAAAGACCAGCTTGGAGACATTGGTGTTGTTGCAGACGACGATAAATACGGGCGGCGTGATGCCACGGAAGAACTGATCTTCAGTATTTCGATGCCACAGGCGGTAATACTTCTCGTAGTTGCTGTAAGGGCTGTGCAGCGCTCCCTGCAGTTCGACCGGGAGCTTCGGCTCACCGCTCACTTCGTCCGCCTTGCGGCCTTTCTTCGGCAGGTGCTCGCGAATGCGCAACCACAGGTCGCGGTAGGTGGGCTGCGCCCCGGTCATCGAATCATCGGCGACGGGGACGCGAGGCACCTTGACGATGCCGGCTTCGATGGCGTCAATAAGCGAACAATCGGAGACCACCCACGGGAACAGCGTGCCTTCAGGGTAGCCCGAACCGCGCAGGAAGAAGGGCGTTGCCGAAAGATCGTAGATGGCCTTCACGCCGATCTTGGCGCGCACTGCCGTGATGCCGGAAATCCAGATGCGGGCTTCTTCGTCACGATGTTTGGCTTCGACGCGATCGTCACCCGTGAGCGCTTCGTCCTCACCGTCGGGCTTGCGGCGGTAGCAGTGATGCGCTTCGTCGTTCAGAACGACAATGTTTTTCTTCGTTCCCAACTCGCGGCAGACGCGCCGCACCATCTGGTCGGGAGTTTCCGTAAACAGGCCGCGCTGCCCTGCAACGCCCACATTACCTGAGGCGAGAATCGACTTCGTGATCTTGCAGGCTGCCATCTTCTCGCGCAGTTGGAAGGCATGATAGTTGGTGATGACGATTTTGGCGTGACCGAGCTGATCCTGGTACTGAGCCGGAACAATGTCGCGCTGGCGGTAATAGTTGTCCGGATCGTTTGGCAACAGGACCCGCAGCCGGTCCCGTATGGTGATGCCTGGCGTGACGATCAGGAAGGTGTCGGAGAAGCGCGCATCCTGAGGGTTGGCCCGCTTGTTGAGCGTGTGCCAGGCAATAAGCATCGCCATGACGACCGTCTTTCCGGAGCCGGTAGCCATCTTGAAGGCCGTGCGCGGCAGGCCGGGGTTCGATGTGTCGTTCGCCTCGCGCAGACTGTTCTCGATCCAGGCGTCATTGTATTTCCTGGCGACCTCGGCAATGTAGATCGCCGTTTCGAGAGCTTCGTTCTGGCAGAAGAACAGTTTCTTCGAGCGGTTGGGATCGGTCCAGTAGGCAATCAGCCGTGCAGTAGTTGGCGTGACGCCAACGTAGCCACCTTTGCGCCACATGGCAACGCGGCGGCGGATGTCGTTGACGAGTTTGTTTTCCTCAATACGATCCTGCGTCCACTCGGTGTCGAATTGAAGCTGTTGCTTGCCTTTCTTCTTCGGCTTGGCGATGGGGATGAAATACGAACTGATGCGCCGTCCGCCAACCACCTCATTCGTGATCCCCTCGTCGGTGAATCGAAAATGGCGGGCCGGTTCATCAAAGGGCGAGTTGATAATGGGGTTCTCAATGACAACCTGGCTCATCCTGGCACTTCCAATTTCGCGCCAGTTCCTTCGCGGCGCCTATCCCTGCTTCCTTCAATAGCTGCTCTTTTGAATAGTGTAAATTTCCATAGCATCATGGACCGGCAGCTGGACAGGTACGGTCCCGGAGACGGACGGCGAAGTACGAAATGGTGCCAGTGATCTCGCTCGAAATGCAGGCAAACTCCCGATCGAGAAAGGTTCCCTCCACGATCCATTTTCTATCGTTTGCACAAATGTAGCGTTGGTCCGCCTCTTACCGAACAAGTAAAATCCAGAGGTGAGCGCACTGTTGTTCCCTTTGCTTCCCCGAGAGTATGCTTCACGCATGGCAACGATGGCTGAAATAGAGAAGCTGGCGCTCGATTTGCCTGAAGAACAGCGTGCGATTCTAGCGGTGAACCTTCTCGAATCCCTGCCGGGAATTTTATCGGACGAAGATGAGGGCGTTGCGGAAGCGATACGGCGGGATGCAGAGATTGATGCTGATCCGGAGCAGGCTATTTCCCTTGCACAGTTGGATTCCCAAGTCCGGCGACGACGTGACTGATGCGCCTGGAGTTTCAACGGCAGATCGCCGCCGACATCTCTCGAATTGTGGATTACTACATAGTTGCTTCCCGCTCAAGTTCACCCTCAGCATAGATGCCATGGCCTTCCAAATCAGCGATTTCACGAGTCGCTCGCAGCCTGCAAGGCTCATTGCTTTGGAAACCAGCTCTTATTTCAAAGGATTTGGACACGGCGCTTACCATCAGCAAGCAACTCGATTCCCTTTTGAATTTCCGCCAGCGTGATGACGCTCACATATTGGGTTTGGCGGTCTGTCGTCTCAAGCCAGCGTTTGACGCCGGCATCGGGACCTCCCGGCCGGTTGTACTCGGACAGAACATTCGTATCGATCAGGAAACCACTCATCCAAGATCAACGGGGCGCGGATAGTCTTTGGATCGCTCGAGGTCGAGATTGGCTCCGGCAAATGGAGAATTGAGGAGAAGGTCGGAAAGATTATTGAACCGCTTATGAATCGGGCTTGGCTCCGCGGCGGCGAGTACGCATGCTTCCCTGGCGACAAGTTCCTGAAGGTAGTCGGCCAGCGACACGCCTCGCGCATGCGCTCGCTCCATCAGGCCTTTTTGGACTTCAGGGTTTAGACTTAAGGTCACGTTCATGGCTACCGCTCCTTTTTCTTTCACAGTACCGGATATGGGACCTTCTGTCACGAAGTACAAGTTCATGCGCCTTCACTGCCCAACTCCTCATCGTGCTATGTCGCACCTGCGGTGCTGATGTTCGGTCGTTCCGTCAACCACGGGCTGCCGCCCGTGGCTAACGTTCTTTCGCCGCTCCGCGGCTAATTCTGATTGTTTTGTCCAAAGCTCTTGTACAGAGTGCGGCTACAACTCAAGTGTGATACTGACCGGACAATGATCGCTGCCCATCACATCGGCATGTATACCGGCGGCCTTCACGGCGCTGCGCAGAGGCGATGACACCAGGACGTAGTCGATTCTCCATCCGATATTGCGGGCCCGTGAATTGGCGAAATGGCTCCACCACGTGTAATGCCCATTGCCCTGGGTGAAGATGCGGAATGTGTCGATGAATCCCGCACCGACGAAATTCTGAAAGCCCTTGCGCTCTTCGTCGGTGAATCCTTTCTTGCCTCGGTTGGGTTTCGGGTTGGCCAGATCAAGTTCGGTATGAGCGACGTTGAGGTCGCCGCAGAAAATGACCGGCTTCTTTTCTTCGAGCTGACTGCAATACGCAAGAAATGCCGGGTCCCATTCTTCAAATCGCAGCGGCAGGCGGCTGAGATCGTCCTTGGCATTCGGCGTGTAAACAGTAACCACAAAGAAGGTGTCAAACTCGGCCGTCATCACGCGGCCTTCGTCGGCGCTGTCACGTTGCAGTTCATCGGCGAACTGGTAGCGTTTGGCAAAGCTTTCTGGAAAACCATTGACCACGGCAATCGGCTCCTGCTTCGCAAAAATGGCCGTGCCCGAATAGCCTTTCTTGACGGCCGAATTCCAATACTCGCGATAGCCCGGCAAATCGATTTCAACCTGCCCGCGTTCCGCCTTGGTCTCCTGCAGGCAGAGGATATCGGGTTGATGGGCTTCCAGAAATGGATAGAACAGTCCCTTATTTAACACCGCCCGAATACCGTTCACATTCCAGGAATAGATCTTCAAAGGTCAGTCTCCACGCCGATGCGCTTCAATATTTTCATTCTGCATCTTTTTGTACTCAACTTGAGCTCAACCCTCGTCCATATCGAGCACTTCCCGGATCGCGATTTCCACACGTGACATTTGCGGCTGGTTCAGATGGCAGAGAGGTCCCTGAATGAGGCGCTCATTGTTGATCGACCGGAGTTGGTCGATCAGGAGATCCGAGTCGCGCCGGAGTTTGTCTGTTGCTGGCACTCGAATTCGAAGCGGCTCGGCGTCTCTTACGAGAATAGTGGTCAGCGGAATTACCAGTGTTGAAGGATGGCCCGCATCGAGAAGAGCCTGTGACTGGACAACGAGAACAGGACGTGTCTTCCCAGGTTCGGTACCGCGTCTCGGGTTCAAATCCGCCAGCCAGACTTGTCCTCGCCTAAGCATCGGGATCCCGGTCAACCGCCGCGAACTCCTTATTCACACTCTTGCTTTCCTTGCGAACTTTGAGAGATGCCAACGCCAGACGCTGGCCGCGGATTTGGGCGCGCGTCTTGCGGTTCATCTGTTCGATTGCCCGGCGGACATAAGCGGCCCGCGACATCTTCAGGGCTTCAGCACACTGGGCGCTGTCTTCGAGTAACTCCTCGGGCAACTTCAACGATATGGCTTCCATTAAGACCATCCTTGAGCGTCGATTCCAGCCATCAGTCTAGGATATTCATTTTAGATATTCAACTAAGAGTCCCACACCAATTATCGATGTAGTCGATTCAACGCCACGAATTCTTACCGGCCGAGGACGGGACCTGTTTCATCCAGCCGCGATAGTATCTATTAGCTCGAATTCAGGAATGGCGCCGAGGGAGAGTGTATGTACGTCGTGTTTGACACGGAAACGACGGGGTTGCCCCGATCGCGGAATGCGAGTGTGTCCAATGTGGAGAATTGGCCGCGAATCGTTCAGATCGCATGGGAAGCTTTCGATAGCAATGATCGGATGACGGATAGCCAGTCCTACATCATCCGTCCGGATGGGTTCACGATTCCCGCGGATGCGGAGCGAGTTCACGGCATCTCCACGCTCATCGCGCAGGAGCGCGGAGTGCCCGTCGCCGAAGCGCTCGATGCGTTCGTGAAGATTCTTTCCCAGTCGTCGGTGCTTATAGGCCACAACCTCAAGTTCGATACCAATATCGTTGGCGCCGAATTTCATCGCCTCAATTTAGGCGATCCATTTCAGGACAAGACGCATGCCTGCACCATGCTGGCAACGACTGACTTTTGCGCACTTCCCGGACGGTACGGCTACAAGTGGCCCACGCTTCCGGAATTATACTCACGGCTTTTCGGGGAATCGGTGAAAGAGAGTCACGAGGCTGCGGCCGATGTCGCGGCGTGCTCAAAATGTTTCTTCGAGCTGAAGCGGCTTGGCGTTCTCACCATTGCGTCAGGCCAGCGCGCGTTTTGACGGCCTTAAGGCGGCGCCGTCATTACCTCCCCTCAGCGCGCAGATGATCTGAACGACGTCATTGGACTAGAATTAGCCGGTAGGCAAAACCGCATGACAACAAGCGCCGCCGCATCGCTCGTCAATCTACTGGCCTTCCTGACCGGAATCGTCCTGTATGTAATGGTGTTGTGGTTAGTGCTCAGCGCCCGGCCGGCGTCAAACCGGCTGGTTGTCCTGACAGGTTTCCTCGGTTTTGCCTGGAACGTCGGTTCGCTCGGCGGATACGGCCTCTTAAATCTCGGTTTCAATCAACCGGCGGCTTTATTGTCGGCTGCTGCCTTTGGCGCGCTCTGTTATCTTCCGGCCGTCGTGGTCCATTCCGCATTGCGGCTTGGCGAAACATTCACGCATCCATTGAAA
>CAMAWS010000248.1 GCA_945861845.1 Candidatus Sulfopaludibacter sp. SbA3
GGCTCAATTCCGCCAATCAGTTCCACAACGATGTCGACTGAAGGATCGGTCACGACGTCCATCGGATCCGTTGTCAGGACGCCTGCCGGCAGGCTGAAACCCCGATCGCGCTTCGGATCCCGGACTGCTATCTTCACAACCTCTACAGGCACGCCAACACGATGCTGAATGGACTCCGCATTGTCAGTCAGAATGCGAAATGTGCCAGCGCCTACAGTGCCGAGTCCGATTAAACCTACGTTGATTTTTTGCTTCATCTATAAGTGACTACCGGCTGGTCAGCCTTTTCCACCAGGGCTGTTTTTGATATTCGGAGTGGCTCATACAGGCCGTGATGCTGGCCTCTATTGTCGCAAAATCGAATGGTTTAAGGATGTAGTCGAAGGCGCCTGCCTTCAAAGCCTGCCGCGCGATCTCGCGATCGGCGACCGCCGTCATCATGATCACGTTTGGATGAGGGTCCCTGGCCATGATCTCCCTGAGCGCTTCGATGCCGCCCATCCTGGGCATGTTTACATCGAGCAACACAATCTGCAAAGAACGGTCGGCCGCCACATGTGCTACGGCGTCGCGCCCATCCGACGCCACGGAAACGACGTACCCGCGGCCCCTGAGAAATTCCACGAGTATGTCCCGAATGTCCTCTTCGTCATCAGTCACCAGAATGCGCACGCCCTCCTTCTGTCCGAGGGACGCAAGGTCCATCTTGAGGGACTTTCGAATGGCTTCAACGAGCGAATCCAGGCCCGCGTTACGATCCGCCGTAATGGTTACAGCCATCCGCTGGAGCTGCTCCCGGACCTCATCCGAAGAGGCGATACCGACAATCTTCGGATTCCCGAAATGCGACTGAATGGACTGGATAAGCGCGAATCCATTCGGAATCGTCGGATCTATTACCAGCAGATCCGGTTCATGAATGTCGAACAGCCGGGCGGCGTCTTCAGCGGTAGTGGTTCCGAGAACTGAAGTCTCGGCCGAGGTCAGCGACCGTGTCAGAAGATCGACCAGCATCTTCTCTTTATCGGCAATCAGGATCGTCGCTTTTTTGGCCATGACCGTTCGGAGTATACAATTTTCCTGATCGCTGCGCCCTATCGGGCTTGCATTCGCTCCGCTCATCTTGCCTGATGGCTGCGCCCTGCCGGGCTTGCATTCGCTCCGCTCATCGAAAAAAAATGACAAAGAGGTGTAAAGGTTTCGGCCGGTTTACCGATTCATCAGTCATGAGTCAGGTAGATCAGGATTACGCCAAGAAACGGTCAGCATTCCGTATGTCGATGATTGCAAAGGAGCCCGTCTATATGCTCCTGAGCATGGAGGGAGAGGACATTGATCCCATGGTCGATGAACTCGGCGCCGGCGGCGCCCGCCTGTGGTCATCGAAACACTTCGACCGGTTCTATGAAGGCCAGATGATAGGCCCCGCAGTGCTTTTACTCGAGGACATCGGGATGCCTATCGTGTACCCCGTGGTGAAACGGAAGAGCTGGCCGGCAATCAGCGTCCAATTCGTAGACATGGGGGATAAGGAACGGGAAATGATCTTCAAGTTCCTGTTCAAACTGGAGAGAAAGAAGATACAGACCGGTGAACCAAAGCGCCGGGCTCTATAGCCTTTCGAGTTTTTGAGCCGCCCATTGCGCGTGCTTCCTGACAATTTCATCAGAATGTAAAAGGAACAGCCGCAATTTAGGCAGGAACGCTCTTACACCGGAATTCCCTGCCACCACCATGAGATTGCGCAACAGCCCTCCGACCTTCGCCCTCTTCATTGCCGTTCCCTGAATAAGCTGTCGCCATTCGCCCTCATTCATGTCGAGCAGCCGGTCGATCTCTGGCCAGAACAAGCCTGGTTTTGCCTGGAAGGCCGAGTCGTCAGATGCCGGCGCCCGGCGATTCCACGGACAAACATCCTGGCAGATGTCGCAGCCAAAAAGATGATGGCCGATCCCGGCCCGGCCGGACTCTGGAATCTCGCCTCTTAGTTCGATCGTTGTGTAAGAAATGCACTTGCGGCTGTCAAGAACGTAGGGGGCAACCAGGGCATCGGTCGGGCATGCATCAATGCATCGAGTGCAGGTTCCGCATCGATCGGGCACGGGCAGGTCGTATTCCAGATCGATGTCGGCCAGCACGCAACCCAGGAAAAACCATGAGCCGAGCTTCTCATTAAGGATGCATGTGTTCTTGCCAAACCAACCGATCCCGGCGTACTTCGCATAGACGCGTTCGAGCAACGGACCCGTATCGACATAAGTCTTTGTGCGGCCACCGGTTCCCTGCTCGATCCAACCGGAAAGCTGCCGCAGTTTGGCCTGCAGCGTTTCGTGATAGTCCATTCCCCAGGCATACCGCGACACCCAGGCCCGCATCCGGTCGCGGGCCGTAAGCGGCAGATCGGTGTTGTAGTTCATTGCGCACACAATGACCGAACGCACGCCCGGCAGGATCGTCTGAGGGTCCATTCGCTGCGCCTTCTGTCGCTCGAGATAGTGCATTTCACCGGCGTATCCGCTCTCGAGCCACTTGGGATAAAAAACCGCTTCAGGGAATGATCCCATTGGCGAAATCCCGACGAGTTGAAAGCCGAGGGATACAGCGTATTGTTTAATCTCGCCGGAGTTCATCGTGTCCTGTAGGTATGGGGCTTCAGCCCCATGCAAAGTTCAAACATGAAATTAGGTAACTATTCAGTTTCACACCGATGAGAACTGAAAAATGATTAGTGATTAATGACTATTGCGCTCGACCGATTCAGTCGCTCTGTCATTTGCCGATTTGTCGGAAGGTATTAATTATTAATCACTAATCGTTTTTCAATTCTCAGTCTGAATCTGCCACGTCCTGAATAGTTACGAAATTAGTTTCTCGATCTTTGCACGGGACTGAAGTCCCGCGCCCACAGGTGGTCATTTGAAACTCAACAACTCTTCGACGGGCCTCGCATTGAGCACGCGCTCTTTCTCGATCCAGCCACGTTGAGCCGTGGCGACGCCGTAAGGAAGGTTCAGCAGGTCGTCGTAGTTATGAGAATCGGTGCTGATAATGACGTGGACACCCATGTCGCGGGCCTTTCGGCACAGCACATCGCTGAGATCGAGCCGGTGAAAGTTCGAATTCACTTCGAGGCAGGTGCGAGTACGCGCGGCTTCCTTCATCACTTCGTCGAAATCCAGATCGTAAGCGTCGCGATCTCCCAGCAAGCGGCCGGTGGGATGGCCGATAACCCGCACGTGCGGATTCTGCATCGCGCGCACCACCCGGTTCGTCAGCGTTGCACGGTCCTGCTTGAAACCGGAGTGCACGGACGCCACCACGAAATCGAGCTTGCCTAGCAACTCATCGGAGTAATCCAGCGTGCCATCCTGGCGGATATCCACTTCAGTGCCGGCGAGGATACGAATGTCCGGATACTTTGAATCGAGCGCATGAATTTCATCCGTGTGCCTGATCAGGTCTGCATCCGACAAACCGCCTGCAACTCCCAGTGACTTGGAGTGATCAGTAATGGCGACGTACTTGTACCCGCGCTTCCGCGCTGCCTCGACCATTTCTTCGATGGAATAAGCGCCGTCGCTCCAGGTCGTATGCATGTGGAGATCGCCCTGGATGTCGGAGACCTTTACCAGATTCGGCAGCCTGCCCTCGATCGCCGCTTCGATCTCGCCCTGGTCCTCGCGCAGTACCGGCGGAATCCATGGCAGGCCAAGTTTCCCGAAAATATCCTCCTCTTCCAAACCTGCGACGAACTTCTCGCCGGCGTCGAACAGGCCGTACTCGTTCAGCTTCATGCCGAGCTTGATCGCCCGTTCACGCATCCGGATATTGTGGGCTTTCGATCCCGTAAAGTACTGAAGCGCAGCGCCCCAGTTTTTCGGTTCAATTACGCGAAGGTCGATCTGCAGGTCATCCTGCACGCGCACAGAGGCCTTCGTTGAGCCCTGTGCAAGCACTTCGCCGATTGAAGGCATGCTGAGAAACGCCTTCATCGTCGCTTCAGGATTGCCGGATGACGCAAGGATGTCGATGTCGTGAACGACTTCCTTCATGCGCCGCAGGCTGCCCCCGTAGGAAACCCTCTCGGCATGCAATTCCAGGTATTTGCAGATCTGGTTTGCAATCGGAAGTGTTCGCCCGAGCAGGAAGATGCCTTTGCGCCTCCGGTAAATATCAATCCCGCGCAGAATGTTCTCGACCGTCTTCTTCTTGAATCCCGGTGCGCCCAGCAGCTTTTCGGTCTTGCACAGCTCTTCAAGCTCATCGATCGTCTGGATATGGAACAGATCGTAAATTTGTTTGGCGGTTTTCGGTCCAACGCTCGGAATGTCGACCAGTCGAGCCAGCCCGGGCGGAACTTCTTTTTTAAGTTGATCGAAGAACTCCATCTTGCCGCTGTCGATGTATTCGGCGATCTTGCTGGCGAGGTCTTCGCCGATTCCGGGAATGGCGCGAAGCGTTCCCTGCCTCGCAATGACCTCGATATTGTCGGTGAGGTTTTCCAGGTTATCGGCAGCGCGGCGATAGGCGCGAATTCGAAAAGGATTTGCGCCCTGGATTTCGAGCAGGTCTGCAATCTGGTTGAAGATGCCAGCAATTTCAAGGTTCCGCATGACGTCTTGTCAGATCGTATCATGCGGCTGAGGATGTCAGGCCGCAGTGATAACCGGCTGGAGGCTTCGCTTGATCTCGCTCGAAACAGCCACCACCGTCATGCCATCGCAGGCATCGACGCGGCACGCCTGCTTTTTCTGCTCGCACGAGCCTTCGCGAACCGTAACAGTGCAGTTGTTGCAGCTTCCATTCCAGCAGAAGCGCCCGTACGAGATCGTGCTGGGCGCAGCAAACTGGAAGCCGCGAAGCAACGTGTTGTTCTCAGGCACCTCGATCTTCATTCCAAGGATGTCCACTTTGAGCAGCTTTTCAAACTTTCCGAAGAGTTCCGAATACATTGCGCCTTGCCTTTCTATCGCTTTCAATGAGTCTTATCGGCGGCGATACGCGAAACTTTAGGCGATCGAGATCTCAAAATGATTTTTTCGATTGGGGCGTTCGTCTGTCACTCGGCCCATGCTATATTTCTTCCTTCATTTATTCGGTCTGGGCCGTTAGCTCAACTGGCAGAGCAACTGACTCTTAATCAGTAGGTTCGCGGTTCGATTCCGCGACGGCTCATTTTCAATCGAAGTAGTGACTCCTCCATTCGTTCCCGCAAGATTTCGAAACGTAGCAAATAGGCAGCACGTCGATGGAATCGGCCCTGAATCGGACAATCCACTAATACGTAATCATGCTCGATCTGCGTCCCTATCAGACCGAAGCCCTCACCCGGGTGAGAGAGGCGTACAAAGCCGGCAAACGCCGGGTAATTGTGTCGTTACCCACTGGTACTGGAAAAACCGTCGTGTTTGCGCATTTCCCGAACGCACTCAAGATGAAGAAGCGGTTGCTCGTGCTGGCGCATCGGGAGGAGTTGCTACTGCAAGCGCAGGATAAGTTTCGATCGATCGACCCCGATCTGAAGGTTGAGATTGAGCAGGCTGGCTCAAGGGCGTCCGCCGACGCGAAAGTCGTTGTCGCGTCCGTTCCAACGCTTGCCCGCAACAATGGCGCGCGCCTGTCTAGACTTCATCCGGATGATTTCTCCATCATCGT
>CAMAWS010000249.1 GCA_945861845.1 Candidatus Sulfopaludibacter sp. SbA3
CCCCCACGGCCGCCGACAATTCCTTATATGTAACGGGCCGCGTCCCGTATTTCATGACTACAATTCCGCCTGCATGATTGGCTAGCCTTGCGGCGGCCTCATAGCTTCCCCCTGCAGCCAGGGCAAGCGTGAAAGTTGCAATTACGGTATCGCCGGCGCCCGTGACGTCAGCAATCTCATCGGTTCCGAAAATCGGGATATGAACGGTTTTCTTCCCGCGTTCAAACAGCGCCATTCCATCCTTGCCACGCGTGATCAACAGCGCGTCGTGCTTCAGCCGGCGCAGCAATGTTCGTCCGGCCGATTCGAGCTTCTTCAGGTCGTTGCCGATGGAAATTCCAAGCGCCGCCTCGACCTCGGGCTCATTGGGCGTGGCTGCCGTCATGTTCGAAAAATTCCCGAGCGAGAAGCGTGAATCGATTGTCGCCGGAATTCCATTTGACCGGACTTCGGCAACCAGTTGCGGAGTGACTGTGCCGTAGCCATAGTCGGATACGAGAAGTGCGTCAGCCTTGCTGAGGGCCTTGCGGAGGTTGCCCTCGATTCCCGGCACAACGCTGCCGGCGCGAACAGGACCGCCCGAGTCCAGGCGCACGATCTGCTGCCGTTGAGAGTGCACCGCTCCACCAAGGATTCGCATTTTTGTCGGAGTTCGATAGGACCTGGCAACGCGAATTCCGCCGGTATCAATGCCAAGCCTGGAAAAATACTCCAGGAGCGTGTGCCCCTCGCTGTCGTCTCCGACAATGCCCACCGGTATAGGCTGTGCCCCGAGAGCCCATAGGTTGTGGATCGCGTTCGCGCCACCCCCTGGTACGATTTGGGTTTCCCGGTGGTTCAGGATAAGGACCGGGGCTTCGCGGGAGATTCGAGAAATTTCGCCATAGACGAAGACGTCGGCGACGAGATCACCGAAGACCACGACGCGCTGGTCCCGGAAGCCTTTCAATAAGGCGCCTAGGTCCGTCATGTAACTTCTCCACCAAGGATGGCTTCCACCGCATGCAGCAGGTCTTTCGCGATGAAGTGTGGCTGATAGGGGGCGGTCTTGTGTTTCTCGACTTCTGATTTCCCGTCGCCGGTCAGGACGAGTATGGATTTCGCCCCGGCATGGTGAGCGGTTCCGACATCCAGGTATCGATCTCCAATCATGAAGGAATTTGCGAGGTCGATGCCGTGCTCACGCTGAGCGCGCAAGAGCATGCCCGGCAGGGGTTTGCGGCAATCGCATCCGGCGTCGGGAAGGTGCGGACAGAAGTAGATCGCATCCAGCCTTGCGCTGTGCCGCGCAAGTTCGGTATGGATGACACCGTGAATCTCGTTCAGCGTGTCCTCAGTAATATACCCGCGTGCTATGCCAGACTGATTCGTAATGAGGATGGCTTTCATGCCGCTGTCATTGATGCGACGTATGGCAGGACCCGTCCACTCAAACGGCTTGTACATTCCCGGATTCCTGATGTAGCCGATTTCATCGGATAATGTGCCGTCGCGATCCATGAAAATAGCTCTATGCATGAACTGCCATTAACTCCCGCGCTGCGCGGCACACATCTTCAGCCTCCACCAGTGTCATGCATCGATGGTCGATGGGACACTCGCGGAGCATGCAGGGGCTGCACTCCACAGCGTGCCGTACGATTCTTGTTCGCGAGCCACAAGGCCCGGTCACGGTTTCGTCCGTGGATCCGACAATTGCCACGGTCGGCACACCGAGCGCCGCCGCCATATGCATTGGCCCCGAGTCGTTCGTGATCATCAATGAGGATTCTGCCAGGATGCCCATCAACGCTTCCAGGGAGGTCTTCCCGCTGAGCACTGCCGCGTTGCCATTGAGTCCGGTCTTGATCGCTTCTCCAATCGGCCTTTCCATCACGGATCCGACAATCGCCACGCGCATTCCCATCTCTCGCGCGAGTGTTCCTCCTGCCTTTGCGAATCGCTCTTCGTTCCAGCGTTTCGCAGAGCCGTATGCGGCTCCCGGATTCAATACCAGAAACGGCGCACCATCGGGAATGCCTTCGGATTTAAGCAACTTCCTGGCGCTTGCCCGATCCTCGCGAGTGGCTTCAATATCGATGGGTGGCGTGCCGCCATCTGTTCTTGCCGGCTGCGCCCTGTCGGGCTTGCATTCGCTCCGCTCATCCGATATGGCCCTCGCGAGCTTGAGATAGTAGTCCACCTGGTGCTGCGGTTCAGTCGCGAGCCCTACTGCATCTGTGAGAAGCCAGCTCCTGGCGTTCATGCCGTACCCAATCCGTTTCGGAATCCGTCCCGCGAAAACCATCAGCGCCGATTCGAACGAATTCGGCAGCAACATGGCGAGGTCGAACGCGCCACGCCGGATGGCCGAGGTAATACTGGACCACTCGCCGAGGCTCGTGGGACGCGGCTCGCTCCAGACCCTGTCGATGAAAGGAGCAGAAGTGAACAGTCCGGAAACCCATGGGCGCACGAGGAGCGTGATTTCTGCCCCGGGAAAATTGGCGCGGACCGCCTTCATGGCTGGAATTGCCAATACGGAGTCGCCGACCCAGTTAGGGCCGCGGATCAAAATTCTGTTCAAACCCTTGCCGGGAGCGCGCATTTGCTGATAATTGCGTCGAGAAGACTATCGAATTCCGGAATCTTAGCAGAAACACGCACCCACACGAAGTCGCCTGCGCCCAGGTTTTCGAGCCGCACAGCATCCTTTTCGGTCGTGATTCTCACTTCTCCGCCCATACGGGCGATGTCACGCCGGGAGAAGCGATGATGATCGCGGAAACGGATACATTTGACAGGCCTCAACCCCAGCGATTCCAGCGTGGAAAAGAATCGTTCAGGTTTTGCAATGCCCGCAAACGCAATGATGGCCCGGCCGCGAATGCTTTCCAACGGGACGGGCTCCCCGTCCTTGTACACGCCATCTACTTGTGTGCGAATGAGGAATGATGGAATCGGAAGCGAGGGAACGGCTGCGCCAGGCACGTCATGAACGCAAGCGAAATGAGCCCGCTCAATTGCGCTCTTGGGTTCTCTCCACGGTCCGGCGGGCAGCAGCGATTCGCCGGCCGCCCATTCCACGGGGTCTATTGTCACTATGTCGACATCGCGGTGCAGGCGGCGGTGTTGAAAACCGTCATCCAGGATGAATATGTCGCCGAGGTTCCGGCGATGCGCCAGCATTCCTGCCTCATAACGATTGGCGCCCACGACGACCGGCACATTCTGGAGCCTTCTCGACATCAAATAAGGTTCATCACCCGCTTCTTCCCAGGAGTTGCCAACGACGAGGACTCCCCGGCTCGTGCGCTTGTAGCCGCGCGAAAGAACCACAGGACGAAGCCCCCGCGCTCGAAGCCCTTCGGCCAGCGCCACGACCATGGGGGTCTTCCCGGTACCCCCGACTGTGAGATTCCCAACGCTGATGACTGGACACGGTAACCGAAGCGGGGTGAGTACACCTGTTTCGTAAAGTGTTTCCCGCACCTGCAGCAATAGACGAAAGGGCATACTCATTGGTCCGCTCCGACTGGCTTGAGAATCCTCAGGACACGCTCCGTCGCGCCGGTGTTCTGGTCCACGATGCCCCGGGCAGCTGTGCCGAGCGCGGCCGCCAGTGCCGTGTCTGAAAGAAGCTTGCTCACGGTTCGCCCAAGCTCCGTTGCGTCGCGAACCTGTATTGCCGCCGCGCCATCGAGGAAGAGCCGTGCGATGTCGCGAAAATTCTCCATATGTGGACCGAAGATCACTGGTTTCCTGTGGCGCGCCGGCTCAAGAATGTTGTGACCGCCTCGCGGCACGAGCGTTCCTCCCATGAAAACAACGGTCGCGTATTCGAAGATCGCCGCGAGCTCCCCGATAGTATCGAGCAACAGGCCTTCGCACTCCATGGTAGCGTAACGCGCCTCTGGCTTTTGGGGTGAAGGCAAACTCGTCCGCCTGATGAATCGGAGGCCCCTGGCTTTGATGATTTCCTCCACCTCGCCACATCGCTCCGGGTGTCTTGGTGCAATGATGAGCTTCAGGTCCGGATGACCGGATCGCGCCTGTGCAAACGCATCCAGCACGAGTTCCTCCTCCCCCTGCATCGTGCTTGCCGCAATCCAGATCGCATGCCACTCCTGCAGCAGTCCTGCCAGGCCGGGTTCCGTCGAGCGTTCCGAAGTTGTCCCGTCGAATTTGAGGTTGCCAAGCACCAACAGCTTTCCTGGATCGGCCCCCAGTATTTCCATTCGGCGCCGATCGGTTTCCGACTGCATGCCCAGCAGCGTGTAATCCGCGAGAACCCTTGGGAGCCAGCGGCGTACCAGCCGGTATCGAGAGAACGAACGATCCGAGATCCTGCCGTTGATCATGAATACCGGAATCCTTCGCCTCCTGCACTCGCGCAGGAAATTTGGCCAGATTTCAGTTTCCGCGATAATCACCATTTCCGGGCGTACGCGGTCGAGTGCGCGCCTGACACAGCCCGGCAGATCGAAGGGAAAATAAAAAGTGGAGTGAACGATGTCCGTCCGTTGCCTGGCGAGACGCTGTCCGGTCGGAGTAGTTGTCGAGACCACGATGGGACGCCCGTTGAGTCTTTTTCCAAGTCCTTCCAGAAGATTCTCGATCGCCTTGACTTCGCCAACGGAAACGGCGTGTATCCATATTGATCTATTCAAGTTCACCTTCAGAAAACCCATGCGGTCCGCTAAGGTGGGAAGATATTTCCGGAAACGGAGAAGATAATAGGGAAAGACCAGCAGGAGACAGATCCCAAAAAATAAGCTGTAAATGAAATACATCGCCGGAAGCAGAGTATACTTTTTGTTCCTAATATCCGCTATCTGCACTACATAAGGGGAGTTATTGTCATGGCTACTAAGGTCGGGATTAATGGTTTTGGAAGGATAGGCCGGAATATTTTCCGCGCGGTTAGAGGCGAGAAGGACATCGAGATCGTGGCCGTGAACGATATAACCGAGCCCAAGATGCTTGCCTACCTGTTGAAACACGACTCCGTGCTCGGAACCCTCAACGCGAACGTTTCGCATGGGGACGACAGCGTGAAGGTCGATGGACAGAACATCAAAGTATTCAAGGAAAGAGATCCGGGCAAGATTGACTGGGCCAGTCTCGGCGTTGAAATCGTGGTCGAGTCCACCGGTTTGTTCACCAATGCCGAAGATGCCCGCAAGCACATGCGCGGCTCGGTCAGGAAAGTCATCATTTCAGCCCCGGCAAAGGGCGAGGACCTCACGATCTGTGTAGGCGTAAACGGCGCGGCATACGACAAATCGAAGCATCACATTATTTCGAATGCTTCATGCACTACGAACTGTCTCGCGCCGGTAGCAAAGACGCTTCACGAGACTTTCGGTATAGAGAGCGGATTGATGACCACGATTCACTCATACACGAACGACCAGAAACTCCTCGACCTGCCGCACTCCGACCTGCGCCGCGCTCGCGCGGCCGCGCTTTCCATGATTCCCACTTCCACGGGAGCCGCAAAGGCGATAGGCCTTGTTCTTCCCGACCTCAAGGGGAAACTCGATGGCATTGCGATCCGCGTCCCGACACCTGACGTTTCGTTGGTGGATCTCACGATCCGGACCGGGAAGCCCGTTTCCGTGGAATCGGTCAACGCCGCTTTGAAAGCCGCCGCGGACGGTCCAATGAAAGGC
>CAMAWS010000250.1 GCA_945861845.1 Candidatus Sulfopaludibacter sp. SbA3
CCGTACTTCAGGAATTCGGAGTCTGTCCCCGGATTTATTTCTCGGGACCGAAGTGCTCCGCCAGATACCTGGCCAGAATCGTAATCTCGTCCTCTTTAACTTGAGCGCCCACTCTCACCATATCAACGACGAGTTCTCGCCAGAGTTCTTCCGTATAGTAGCCTTTGAAAAGTTTCAGTCCGCCCAAATCATGGCAAGCAGTGCAGGCTCGTAAGAGAATTGCCTTGCCTTCACCTTCCGGCAATTCCACGGCTTGTGCGTCTTTATTCTCCTGCTGCGGTGCGGCCGATACGGTCAGCAGTGTCAACCCCATCAATGCGAGTCCGCCCGCTCTGGATACCCATTTCATTCGCATCTATCTTCCGCAAGTGGGAGCGAGCGTCTGGAGCGAATTGACATTTATGTGCTGGTTGGCGCCTTGAATCCAGAAGCCCTTGACCTCTACCTTATGGCCCCGGAATGGATCGGGTGCTGGATAGAGGCTCCTCAATGGGAACTGTTGAGTTCCCAGAGCCTTCGCTATGGAGTCTCTCCGTTCCTCGTCTTTCGACGCTTCGGGATCTCTTGTTCGGACCGGCTCGCTGGCGGTGCTCAACGTCCACGTATTCTGAGCGCCCGGCGTGAGGCAGCCGACCACGCGAACCAGGACGTAATTCGAGATGGGCTGTGGGCCCTCTCTTCCCTCGATTCGGACCTTCTCGAGTGCATCCATCCTGAGTTCATTGCTGCCGGCTGGGAAGGTGCTCATTTGCAGCATGTACGTGACGATATCGAGGTAGGCAGCGTCGCTGAGGCTGGCAGAAGCGCCGGACGGCATCGTGTACTTGATTCGGGTGAATAAGCTGTTGAGGGGGTATCCCTGCCAATAGTTAATGAATTCGCCTTTCAACGGCTGCCCAATACCTCCCGACAGATCGGCTCCATGACATGAACCGCAGCTTACTTCATATTGAGTCTTCCCACGCGTTGCCTGGGCGGCTGTGTATATGCCATCCCATACGCTTCGGCTGTCCGCGGTTCTCCCCTGGGCGGCTTGCGTCTCGACGATCTCGGCGGAAAAATCACTGCTGAGCAGGACAATGAGTAGGACCGCTGGAATGAGGAGCAGTGCCAATTTTCTCTGCATTATTTTTCTCCGGTTTTCGCGAATGTGCCGCATTCTCTCCAATTGTTACGGAACGGTGCAACAAAATTAACGGATAAGGCTCCGTAATACCTGTTCGACTGCAGCGGAACCAATGAACAATCCGTCAGGAAATCTGCGATGAGCAATGAGGCTGTTGTAAATGGTTTGATTCTGATAAACGTTCATTGCCATTCCAGCCAGATACTGAAGCCTCAGATTCCGATCGCGATTGATTTCAGCATCCCTCAGCCATGGGAGCAGATCGGGCCCGCGGCCGGAATATGTGGCGAATAACTCGGCCACGGATCGAAATCCGATACCTTGTATGGATTCGGCCACACGAAGATGATCGGGGTTATTCAATCGCTTATAAATGTCGCCCAAATCGATCGCCGTCGCACCGTTCTTGCCGAGAAGCATGATGTCGTAGCCGACTCCAGTATCGATGTCATTGCCCCAGATCGTTCCGTTCGGGAAGACCTCAAAAAACGTTGCTACCTGGCTTTTCACGGCTTCCATACT
The DNA here is from genome assembly GCA_945861845.1 of Candidatus Sulfopaludibacter sp. SbA3. Taxonomy (GTDB): domain Bacteria; phylum Acidobacteriota; class Terriglobia; order 20CM-2-55-15; family 20CM-2-55-15; genus CAMBFR01. Next base: position 1,649 of record CAMAWS010000250.1, read on the forward strand.
GGTTTCATGGAGTGGCAACCATTGTGAAATCACTCCGCCCGGATTCAGGTGCTGTCTGGCGACTTCCAGGTACTCGCGAGTGTAGAGAGCGGCTGCGCCTTTCACCCAGGGATGCGTGGCGCCTGAAGTGATTACGTCGAACTTTTCCTGCGTCGTGAGGATGTAGTGACGCGGGTTGTCATAAACCACTTCGACACGGCGATCCTGCAAGACGTTGTAATTCTCTGAGCCAAAGTGCTGCGACGCGGCCTGCGGTATCAAAGGCTCGCTCTCGCTGATGACAATTTTCTGAATGCTCGGATGCAGTGTGAATGTTCCGGCGGTTATACCCGATCCAAATCCCACAACCAGTACCGAGCGTGGTCGCGGATGGTAGAGCGATGACAAGTGCCCGAGCATGCTCCTTACCCGCACATCCTGTGGTTGGTTCGAAAATTCGACCCTTCCGTTGACATGGAAGTTGCGATATCCACTTGGTAGTTGGCTGACAGCAACGGAAGCGTTCGTGCCGTTACCGACATAAAGAATATTCGCGACGAAGGGTTCCCTCGTCTGGGGGTCTCTCAAGCCGATGTTGCGCGATAGAAAACGGCCGTTGGCAACCAGACCGTCGGGTACCGCGGGGACGCTGAGCGCAAAGATAGCGGCCAGCAGTACGGTTGCGCCCATGAGCTTAACTCTCGGCGCCAGCAACAACAGCGCTGCGACGGCAGAGAGGCCAATGAGTGCTTGCTGTGTGAACTGCGCGCCAACCGCCAGAACTCCGACGGCTGCGCCGGCCGCGTTGGCCGCATAGACTCTGTTGAACGGTGGCCTTCTATCAGCCGCCAGCGCCAGCGGAAAACTCGCTCCCCACAAGATCGTCGCCGGCAGAATGGCCCACATGCAACGTGACAGATCCACATGTGCGGTGATCCATGTGCTCTCCGACAAAATGGGATCGATCGGCCAGTACGGGATCGAGTTTGCAAGCGCATATGCCGCCCATGCAATTGCCGCGGTCAATAGAGTCTGGCAAAAAGCCATGTCGCGCCGGGATTCGATGCTCCGGCGCGCCAGCACGGAGCCGATGCCGCTGCCAATTCCCAGCCCAAACAAAAACACCGCAGCAACGATTGAGAAAGTGAAAACCGAGCCACCCAACACCAGCGACAGCGATCGATTCCAAACCACGGCCGCGCCCATCGCACACAATCCTGACAGTGCGATTGCAGCATAGACGATGGCGCCGCTCTCTTTCTTCGGTGGATGCGGGGATTCAACCCCATGGAAAGTTTCAGAATGTGTTCCGGGTTGCCGCAGGTAGAGTCCAATGCTTGCCGAGGCGGCTGCGGCACTTATGGCCGAAGCCACATACGTAGCCACCGCCACATCGTAAAATCGCAATAAATAAAATCCGGCCAGGAGGCAGCCTATCGCGGCTCCCACGAGGTTTGCGGCATAGCATGATCCCGCTCCGGATACACCGGCCCAACGTGCAGTTATGGGCAGCACCGCTCCCATGAGCAACGCGGGAGGCAAAACGCAAATAGCAGCCAGGTACGGCCCACTGGCATACGGCATCACGGATAACGTAAGAATTGCCAGGATCCCGATTCCCAATTGCAGGAGTGCGAAGACGCGCAAAGGATGGTGCCGCGCGGAAATGACACTGGGTAATGCCACACTACCCAGGCCCACGCCACCGATAAACGTTCCCATTAAGACGCCCACTGCGAATTCTGATGACCCGATTGCGAACTGCAGCATCTGGAACGAAACCAGTGCGTAAATCGACGCCGCGCAACCTGTGGATACGAGCAGAAAAATGAACATGGCAAAGGACGGGGAAGCCATCGCGAGCACACTACCAGATTTCTTTCTTCCTTGAGCATGTGATTGGCCCGTTCTATAGTGCCACTCAACTATTTCAGAATATTTTGAGAGTCAACAACTGCGACACAGGCGGGAGGACCGAATGAGGAAACCTCAGATAGTAGCAGCGGCTGCGCTGCTCTCTCTTGTTGTATCGATCTGCACGTTTGCCCAGACAAGTAATGCCACGCTCGGCGGAACGATTTCCGACGCCACAGGCGCTTTAATTCCGGGTGTCTCCATAACGGCGACGAACACTCAGACCGGGATCGTCAGCACTGTGATCAGCAATGAGGCTGGGGCGTACCAGTTTGCCAGCCTTCAGACCGGAATCTACCGCGTCGGCGCGGAACTGCCGGGGTTTCAGACGCAGGCATACAACGATGTGGCGCTTGGAGTTTCGCAGCAGGTGCGGTTGAACTTCACGCTGCAAGTGGGTTCGGTATCGCAAGCGGTTGAAGTGACGGCGGAAGCCGACACGCTCATCGCGACGACGTCTTCGTCGATCGGTTCCGTTCTTCCCGAATACAAGGTGCGCGACCTTCCTTTGCCGAGCCGCAATGTGTTCGATTTGATCACAACGACAGCCGGAACCCAGAACAGCGGAACTTTGCAGGGAATTTTCGCCGGCAATCGGCTCACCGCAGTGAATACGACTCGAGATGGAATGAACGTCGGCGAGGGTCGATATGACAACGGCGCATTTTCGGCGACGTATACGAGCCCGGATCTGGTTGAAGAAGTCCGCATTATCGTTTCGACTGCGGATGCCGAAGCATCGCGGGGTTCAGGACAAGTCCAGATGACAACACGGTCGGGAACAAACGACTTCCGCGGCAGCGTGTTCTGGACCAACCGCAACTCGGCGCTCGACGCCAACAGTTGGCGCAATAACCTGGATGGTGTCGGAAAGGATTACCTGAACCGGAACCAGGTTGGCGGGCGTCTGGGTGGACCGATCATTCGGAACAAGACATTTTTCTTCTTCCTGTATGAAGGCCAGCGCAGTGTCGAGCGCACGTCCGTTACCGCTACCGTTCTCACGGCTCAGGCGCGTCAGGGCATTTTCCGGTATTTCCCGGGAGTGCAGAACGGCAACGTGTTTACCAGCAGCCCGACGGTTGATAGCCAGGGCAATCCGTTGCGGCCGGCAGGTGCGACAGGAGACCTTCAATCCTTTAACGTGTTCACCCGCGACCCGCTCCGGAGGGGATTCGACCCGAGCGGACACATCCAAATGGTGCTTTCGCGGATGCCGATGCCGAATGATTTCACTGTCGGTGACGGTCTGAATACCGCCGGCCATCGGTGGGTACGGCGGGTCTCCGGCACCGATGCGACGGCCGGAAATGGAGTGAACGTCAATCGCGATCAGTTCAACGCTCGGATTGACCATAACTTCAACGCCAGCCACAAACTTTCTCTGATCGGCACCAGGGAAAAGGATTGGTCTGTAGTTAACCCCGCCCTTTGGCCGAATGGGTTTAATGGCAAGATCAACCGGTTGCCCGACGTTTATCAGGCGTCATTGGTATCCACCATCTCGCCATCGGTCGTGAACGAATTTCGGGCGGGCCGGCGCCGCTCGATTCAATGGTTCTGGTCGGCAATGACGATCAATGGTCCCGATGGTCAGTTGAGGAAGGCGCCCAAAACGATGAAGCCTACCGATGAGGGAAAGGAAGCGTTCGCGCTGCTCCCCCAGAGTAACGGGATTCCGTATTTGCCCAAGACGACGATCTTTCCTGAACACTACATCGCGACGACGACGTCGACCGGCCGCGGCACCGTGAGTCCGTTGACCCAGATTTCCGATACCGTCAGCTGGACCGTCGGGAAGCATGCGTTCAAAAGCGGTTTCGAAGGCCGAACTACGGGTACGATCGGTGGCAGCAACACCGACGTGTGGCCGCGAGTACTATTGGGCGCGGGCGGAGTCCCGGTTACGGGCATCGATAGCGCTGGTGTTCCGGGGCTCACCGGTAATTCGCAGAACCTGGCGCGCGATCTGCTGACGGACCTTAATGGCTCTGTAGCCACCGTTATCCAGGGGTTCATGCTGAGCAACCCCTCCAATCCGGCATTCAAGCCTTATCCGGAAGAAAGTCTCCGGTATCGAGAGTTCAAGCAGAATGAATGGGG
>CAMAWS010000251.1 GCA_945861845.1 Candidatus Sulfopaludibacter sp. SbA3
CCGAATTCCGAAGTTCAGGAATTCGGAGTCTGTCCCCAGAATTCCCCCAATTCCTCCATTCTCATTTTACTTTCAGCGCCCGCGTCACTTCTTCAGCAGAAATGCTTTCAATAGGCCGCTTCCAGATGATCCGCGCCCTTCGTCCAATCGGTCCCCATACTGCAGGGTCGGTTGGCCCGAACAGGGCTACCGTGGGACAGCCGATGTAGGCCGCAAGGTGCGTGATCCCCGAATCGTTTCCAATGTATGCGCGGCAGGATCGAAGCCGACTGACAACCTCAGGGAGTGACAGGTCGCGAAGCACAGGATGTTCGGTCTTGTAATCGCCCTCATTCGGACCGGCCAGCAATAACGGATTCGCCAGCATCTTGCCCAACTGGTCGAAATATGGCCAGCACTTTTTCGGGCTGCCGCTTCCGGGATGCATGATGATTTCGCCGGTGTCCGGTTTCCACAGATCTGGGAGGGGAGGCCGCGCCAGCTTAAGCGTCCTGAGCAGGTGGTCCCCCGCATGGCCGAATGACGGGAACGGCTCGGCGCGCACAACATTGGATAAACCGGAAGCCCGCAGGTTGTCCGCAAATGCGGCATCCTTCATCCATACGATGGACAGGTCGAAGTCCAATGCCGGAACAGTGCTATTAAAGAGGATGCTCCATGGAGGCGTCTCAATCGAATGGATCGCCCTAACTTTCACAAACCATTGGGCAATCCCAAGAGTGGCGGGGTAGCCTATGAGCGTAAACTCCGCCCCGCCCAGCGAATGCGCCAAAGCCTGAATCGCCGGCAGATTCAACACGAAATCCCCGATTGCACACGCACGGACAATGAGCACTTGCTTCATAATTCTTGATGGCTGCGCCCTAACGGGCTTGCATTCGCAGCCGCTCATTTTCAATACTGGCGCGGGTTCGAGGCCACTCACTTCTTGACCTCCAGCCCCATGCCGCTTACAATGCTCCGAGGTTTTCCGGTGGGATATGGATCAATTTGAGATAGGCGACAAAGTTGTATACCCCAATCATGGGGTCGGTATTATCGAAAAAATCTCCAACAGGCTGATCCAGGGCAGGTTTGAGCGATTTTACCTCCTCCGTATATGTTCCAACGACATCCTGGTAATGGTTCCAACGGCCAACGCTGGGGATGTCGGCCTTCGAAAGATCATCGAACGACGGGACGTCGACCAACTCCTCACATTCCTTGCCAATAATAAATTCTTTGCCCAGAAAGACTGGAAAGACCGATTCAAGGAAAACTCTGAAAAGATGCGTTCCGGATCGATCTTACACGTGGCCGAGGTGTTCAAGAACCTCGTATTCCTCAGCAGGGTCAAGCCTTTGTCCTTTCGAGAAAAGCGGATGCTCGACCGGGCGCGCTTTCTGCTCATTTCCGAGCTCTCAACCGTAATGAACATCAAAGAGCTGGAAATCGAAGAGCGCATTGAGAAGGCCGTCACGAAGGCGTGTGGCCAGGTTCCGGTAGCCTAGACCCTAACTGCTCATGTCTACAATTCTGCTTATCATTCTTCTACTCGTCTTTTTCATCCTGTCCGCGTTCTTCTCGGTGTCCGAAACCGCGATCCTGTCGAATAACAAATACAAGCTGCGCCACCTTGCTTCGGAGGGGAACAAGCGGGCCCATAAGTTGCTTGCATGGCTGGACGCTCCGGAAAGGCTGCTTGCCACTATCCTTCTCGGGAATAACTTTTCAAATATCGGGGCTGCGACCATTGCGGCGGTTCTTGTTGGACGCTTCGTCGCAAACCCGGAGATGCTCGACATTGCACTGGCGATAGAAGCGCTGTTGCTCACAATCTTTGTGTTGCTGTTCTGCGAGCTCATCCCCAAAGCCCTCGCGGCACGTTACCCTGAGCGGATCAGCCTGCGCCTGGTAATTCCTGTGGAAATCTGCACGCGCCTCTTCTACCCGGTGACAAGGCAGGGACTGAAAATCGCCGAACTGTTCTTTCGCGGCGTCAAGCATGCCCCGGAGTCGGCGGAAGCTTCGGCCTCGGAGGCTGAACTAAGAGCGCTGATCAACGGCTCGCGGCATGACCGGATGAAGATGCTTGAGCGCACGCTCGATTTCGCCGAACGGCAGGTCAAGGACGTGATGGTCCCGCGCATGGAAGTTACGGCGCTCGAGATGAACACATCGTTCGATGACATCCTTATCGCCGTGGAAAGCACGCGTTATTCGCGGCTTCCTGTCTACCAGGGTGTGCTCGACAACGTGGTTGGAATCCTGCATGGCAAGGACCTGATGCCTTACATGCATCGCCCGAAAACCTTCCGGCTTTCGCAGTTGCTGCGCAAGCCCGTCTTCATCCCGGATACTGCCCGGCTGAACCAGGCGGTGCAAGCGCTCCAGACTGCGCAAACGCACCTTGGCATTGTCGTGGACGAGCACGGCGGCGTCGAAGGTATTGTCACGGTGGAAGACCTGGTCGAACAGATCGTTGGAGAGATCCAGGATGAGCACGACGTGGAAGTCGACTCCGTTGTGCCGCACCCGGACGGAAGCATCATGATTGACGCCAGTATTTCCGTTCGCGAATTGAATGAACGCCTGGGCCTGAACGTTCCCGAGACGGGACAGTACGTGACTCTTGCGGGGTTCCTGCTCGCCAGGTCCGGACGATTGCTCAAGGAAGGCGAGGAGATCGCCTATGAAGGCAACGTATTCTCCATCGAACAGATGGTCGGACGGCGGATTATGCGGGTGCGGATGCTCGTCCCTGCTCCAACTACCACGCGCTAACGGCTTACCAATCCTTCCAGTAATTCGAAGAATCCCGGGAACGACACGTCTGCACAGGATGCGTCGTCGATAGTAACCGGACCGGTCGCGAAACACGCCGCAACGGCAAAGGCCATTGCAATCCGGTGATCGCCAAACGCCTCCACCCGCCCACCGCTCAGGACCTGGCCGCCCGGGACATATAGTCCGTCGGGCGTCTCATGTACTTTCGCTCCCAATACCCTCAGGTTGATGGCGACCGTTCGAATCCTGTCGCTTTCCTTGGAACGGAGTTCTGCGGCGTCGCGTATCCGAACCCCGTTTCGCGTGCGCGTCCCCAGCACGGCCAGCACGGGAATCTCATCGATTACGTTTGGAACCCACTCGGCTCCAATGTCGATTCCATCCAGATCGGAACTCTCAACGACGATGTCTCCGACAGGTTCTCCGCCGCCATCGGAAACATTGCTGACAGATATGCGCGCGCCAATATCCTGCAGCAGGGTGATAAAGCCGGAACGGGTGGGATTCAAGCCCACACGGGACAGCTTGATTTTTGAACCCGGCACTGCGAGGGCCGTTGCGATCAGGAATGCCGCGGAAGAAAGATCGCCGGGAACGCTGAATACACCGCCGCGCAGTGCGATTCCGCCTTCGATCTCGATGGTTCCATTTGCGCCCTGGATTCCGGCGCCAAATTGACGGAGCGCAATTTCGGTGTGGTCGCGAGAACGGACAGCCTCGTGAACCCGCGTTGTGCCGCGGGCCTGGAGCCCGGCAAGCAGGACAGCGGATTTCACCTGCGCGCTCGCGACGGGCAGCGTGTAGTCGATCGCCGTCAGTGGGGCTCCCTGGACGCACATCGGCAAAAAGTTGTCATCCCTTGCATCGAGCCTGGCGCCGAAACGCCGCAGCGGCTCGATGATTCGCTTCATGGGACGGCGCGATAAGGACGAGTCGCCGATGAAAGTCGATTCAAACGAAGTTCCGGCAAGGATTCCAGACAGCAACCTTACGGTCGTGCCCGAGTTTTCCGCATCCAGTTCGCGCGCGGGACGGCGCAGGCCCTGCAATCCATTTCCTTGAATGACAACGTCGGCGCCCTTGCGGTCTATTGGAACGCCGAGTCCGGCCAGGCATTTAAGCGTGCTTGAGCAGTCGGCGCTTGCTGCGAAGTTGTGAATTACGGTCTGGCCTTCAGCAATGCTGCCGATCATCGCAAGACGGTGGCTGATGGACTTGTCTCCAGGAACAGAAGTTTCTCCCTGCAGCCTCAGAGCCGGCGCAACTTCTACAACATTCATGCGGCCAGAGTAGCATGCCGATTGACATGGCCAAAACCTCATGTTACGGAGAGAGTCATGATGGGGAGTACACCAAGAAGCTTCGAGTTGACGATCCCAAGCTGTATTGAAGAGATGCACGCCGTGCATGCGCTGTTCGAACAGGCAGTCAAGGAATACGAGCTACCTGAAGAATTCGCTTATTGGATAGAACTGGCCATCAGCGAGTCGATGATTAACGCAATCAAGCACGGCAACAAATCGGATCCATCCAAGACGGCCACGCTGAAACTTTCCATTGACGGAGAGAACCTGGAAATCATTGTCCAGGATGAAGGGAAGGGCTTTGAATTGGAAACTGTCGCAGATCCCACCGAAGGCGCCAATCTTTTCAAATCCAGCGGGCGTGGCATCTTGATCATCCGGTCATTCATGGACAGAGTGGACCTTACGAAATTTGAAGGCGGCAGCATTCTGCGAATGGTTAAGCGCCTGCCGGAGGAAACATAGATCATGAGCATGCACCTTAAGGCGCGCCGCATCGACGACATCGTGATCCTGGACCTGAGCGGCCGCATCACCATCGGTGAAGGTACACTGATCCTTCGTGACCACATCCAGACAATGCTCGCCGCCGGTGACCGCAAGTTCCTCGTGAACCTCGGGGAAGTGGACTATATCGACAGCTCGGGTCTTGGCGAACTCGTGACCACGTTTACCGCCGTACGCAACCAGCAGGGCGCACTCAAACTGGTCAACCTGACGCGGCGCGTCCACGATCTTCTTCAGATAACCAAGCTGCTGACGGTCTTCGAAGTTTTCTCGAACGAAACAGAAGCCGTCAAGTCGATGAAGTAGTCTTGGCCCAAAGCTCCCCTCCTAAGTTAGGCATCAACATACTTAACTCATCGAACACTCGGCGAGGGGAGATTTTGAAATTGGACGAGTCCTGCATCTCAAATCCGAAATCCGAAGTAGCAAATTGGACTGTCAGAGGTGGGAGTTCAATCCGATATTTCGGGATTTCGGATTTGAGATGCAGGATTCGTCCAATCTCGCAATGTCTTCGCCGGTTGATGAGTCAAGTATGTTGATGCCCTAAGTTAGTAGGGGAGCTTCATGTGCCCGCGCCAATCACAATTCAAACAGCTCCTCGCCCAGCCGGTTCTCGAGCTTCCGCGTGCGCACTCGGTCGAGCACTTCAATGACATCCCTGATCTTGAAAGGCTTCTGCATGGCGGCGAAGACGTAGGGATTCGGAGTGGATTGACGTTCGGTAGACATCAGGATGATCAGGCACTGCGGGTTACATTCCTTGAAATAGACAATGGCATCTGGCGAAGTCAGGCCATCGATTTCGAGGCTGAGCATCACGGCGTCATATTGGCCCGCGGCCATCATCGTAAGCGCCTCCGTCGCGGAGGCGGTGATCGCAACGCGGTAGCCGGCATCGGCAAGAACCTGGTTCAGGGTGGGATCGGGATTCGCATCGACGATCAGTGCCGAGCCTGCGAGATCCTTGATGATCGCGACGATCTTGTCGATGGC
>CAMAWS010000252.1 GCA_945861845.1 Candidatus Sulfopaludibacter sp. SbA3
TACGACCATGCTGGTTCCGTACTTGCTTTATGATCCGGCCATTGCTTATGACACCGGTATTGCTATTGCGAACACCACCAAGGATCCTGGATTTTCTCCTGGTGGAGCCGTAGCGACGGCCGGCGCTCTGACGTTCAGCTTGTACCCAAGAACAGCGACGGGAGCCGGTACGGCACTCACCGTGACGACCAGTGCGAGCCAGCAGATTACGGGCAGCGCCGGGTTGTCGACGGATGGAACGCTAGCCTCGGGCGGTCTGTTCAGCGTCCTGCTGAAGGATCTGTATAAGGCAGCCGGTGGAGCGGCGGGAACGTCGTTCTACGGTTACATGTTTGTTCAGGCCAGTTTCCTGAACGGCCATGGAATCGCATTCATCACGGACTTCACGAAGTTCACCTCGTTCACCCCGGTGCTGGTGTTACAGCCCCCTGCGACGAACAGCCGCAGCGCACCGACGAACGGAGCTGAATCCTTGTCGTTCTAATTCGGCGGAGTAGCATGCAAGGGGGGGGAATTCCCCCTCTTGCATGCGTTTCGTCTTTGCGGGGGTGGTTGCCACCTAGTCTCGAAAGGAGAACACAATAATGAAGTCCAGAATGTTAGTTGGGCTCTTGGCGGCGTTGATTGTACTAACGCTCACGCCCAGCAGTTTTGCCCAAGTCACGGTTAACCTTATTAATACTGCATCCGCTGGTGAAACGACGACGAATCGCGCCGGACAAACATCGGATCCCAACTCGCCTGGCGGTGGAGTCATCATTCAGGGCGTGATCACGGGTACTCCGACCTTGACGTCGACCTTTCTCACGGTAAATTTCGGCGCTCCGATTAATTCGGGCGTTCCAACGGCCTCGTTGAGTCCGCAGCTCGCTGGAAATGCTGGCACCACTGCTGTCGTTGGATATGATGTGCCAAGTAACCTTGAAGCAATTCGTATCACGGGAGCCAGCGGCATTTTTTCGTTGATCACGAAGATCAATACGATCAACTACTCTGCTGGCACGATTGTGCTCGCACTTCCCGGCACCAATAATGGTAACGTGCTCGGCCAAACCGCGCTTTCTTCCGGAAGTCTCATACTGGCTGGCGTGAGATTGGATCTTAGTGGAAAGACCGCTCCGATGTCGGTAACGGCGTCCTTGAGCAGCAGCGCCAATAATTACATACCGGGTACCATGAGCCAGACAATCATTTCCGCCGTAGGCAGCGGTATCAACAGCTTGGCCATCGGCGCACGGTCGGGCCAGACAAACACCGGTACATCGACCATCTTCACCAACCGAGCCGTACCGGATTCGGCCGCTTCACTCGTTATGGCCGAGAGCTTTGCTTCGGGTTGGAGAACGCTGTCACAAACCAACACGGGCGGGGTTTCTTCGTCCGGCGTGAACTCTCAGGCAACCCAGATTCGGTTAACGTTTGCAGGTGTCCCGAGCGGGGTGACGCTGAGTGTGGGTGCGAGCACCACGACGTCGCTCACGGTTACGTTGAGCAACGCCTCGATCACGTCGACCAGCTTAACGACTACAGCCACGGTTACGGCATCCGACCTGACCGCGGTTGAAAGTCTCCAGCTCAACATTGTGGCTTCGGTCTCCACGACTTCCACGGCCGCGTTGGCTGCGGGAAATATAACGGCGGTTGCGACGCTTGTGCCGATCGGTGATGGTCTGGATTCGACAACGACGACAACGACGCCCGCTGCGCCGACAATTTCGGGTGGTTTCCCGAGATTCGTACAGGCCGATACGGAAACGGTCACGGTGGCCAGCATCATTGCGGCCAATACGACCATGCTGGTTCCGTACTTGCTTTATGATCCGGCCATTGCTTATGACACCGGTATTGCTATTGCGAACACCACCAAGGATCCTGGATTTTCTCCTGGTGGAGCCGTAGCGACGGCCGGCGCTCTGACGTTCAGCCTGTACCCGAGAACAGCGACGGGCGCAGGGACAGCGCTCACCGTGACGACCAGTGCGAGCCAGCAAATTACGGGCAGCGCCGGGTTGTCGACGGACGGAACGCTTGCCTCGGGCGGTCTGTTCAGCGTCCTGCTGAAGGATCTGTATAAGGCAGCCGGTGGAGCGGCGGGAACGTCGTTCTACGGTTACATGTTTGTTCAGGCCAGTTTCCTGAACGGCCATGGAATCTCGTTCATCACGGACTTCACGAAGTTCACCTCGTTCACCCCGGTGCTGGTGTTACAGCCGCCTGCGACGAACAGCCGCAGCGCACCGACGAACGGAGCTGAATCCCTGTCGTTCTAATTCGGCGAACGCAGTCAGCGGGGGGCCAGAAAGCCCCCCGCTTTTTATTTGGGTCCCGGCTTCGTTACGGAAGTTTGACCTGCAATTCTGATATAATCCTCACTTCCAACTTCACATTGCTTATGATCAGGCTTCTATCTCTTATCATTGCCATAGTCATTTCCTCCGCATCTGTTGCGTCGTCACAAACTCTCCGTCTGCCGCGTGATCCGGAAAAACTGATCTCAAGGGCACAGGAGTTCTGGGCTGCAATGGTCGGCAGGCAATCCCTGCGGGCCGTGGAATACGTCCTTCCGGAAAAAAGGGAGCGTTTTGTATCCGCCAGCACCGGCATGGCGCTGGTTGAGGCAAAGGTTCATGCTCTGAATCTCACATCGGATCCCATTCGCACTTCAGTAACAGTGAACCTTATCGCCGTAGTACCGACTTTGGCTGGCCGCACGCAATGGGACGTCAGCAGTATCTGGGTGTGGCAGAGGAACAATTGGTTCCTGGATACACATGATCCGAGCGCCATACTGGAGGACCAATCCGCTGCACGGCCGCGGGACACCGTCGACCGGTACACAAAGGAAATCGACGCAAGTCTACAGGTGCTCGAAGAGCGTCTCGATTTGGGTACGATCGTCCAGGGGGACTCCTTGCAAAGGGAAATTCCCATTAAATATTCCGGCAGCCTTCCTTTGTCGATTGAGTTTCCTATTCCATCCCCATTTCTCGATGCCACCCCGGACTTACCAGGGGGTGTGACAGCCCAATCGAAGCATATAGTCTTGAAGGTGAATAGCGATGGTTGGATTGGCCCATTTAACATCCCTCTGACATTGAGATTTCGCTATGAGGCGGCCACAGTCGATCGGGTCTTAAGGGTGACCGGTAACATCTTTGCTCCAGTTACATTTCGGCAGGAGCCATCAGATCAGGCAATACGTGAAGGCCAGCCTATCTCCGTGTTCATAAAGAACAACACCGACGAACCCCGCACTATTCGATTTGTGACAGTGGATAACAAGTTCCGAATTGTGAAGCAGCCGTCATTGATTGACGCGCAGGCCGAGGGAGAGCTTGTCCTCGAGTTGCGCCCAGGTCAAGTACCCGATCAGTTGACGGTTGTATTCGAAAGCGCCGTTAGTGGCCGCGATTCGTACACATACCCATTCCGAAAATAGGCGTTGAGTGTATAAGAACCTCAGGATCACGGTCGTCATACCGTGCCTAAATGAGGAGCAGGGAGTGCAGAAGGTGCTCGCCGAAGTGCCGGCCTTCGTTGATGAAGTCATCGTCGTCGACAACGGTTCAACGGATAGGAGCGCTGAAGTCGCCCATCAGATGGGCGCAATCGTTGTTAGTGAGTTAAGCAGGGGATATGGCCGGGCATACAAGACAGGTTTTTCACGAGCGACAGGAGACATCATTGTCACTCTGGACGGGGATCATTCGTATCCTGTCGATGCCTTAAGCTACCTGCTCGAGGCATTCATGCATTGCCGCGTTGGCTTCCTGTCGGCGTCGCGCTTACCCACCCTTACAGATGACGCGATGAGTCTGAAGCACAAGATTGGAAATCGAGTGTTATCTTTCGTAATGTCGATTCTGTTTCTTCGTTGGGTTACCGATTCCCAGTCCGGTATGTGGGTCTTTCGGAGGGAAGCCCTGAGCCACATGAAGCTCACCAGCGATGGAATGGCATTCAGCGAGGAGATCAAGATCGAGGCGATCAAGAACAAGAAAATCGGTTTTCGCGAGATGTCTATCAACTACTCCCAGCGGATCGGAGAAAAAAAACTGCGACCCTGGCGGGACGGCCTTGCCAATATACTTTTCCTGTTCCGAAAGCGTTTTGGGCTATGAGCCGAAAGCGCCAGCGCAATTCCAGCGTTGTACTGCCACTGATGTCGCGTTGGATAATCGTCCTTATACTGCTCGTCCTCACCCTCGCGGCGTATTGGAACTCATTTCACGTTCCGCTTGTTTTCGACGACTCCGTCAGTATCCAGAGAAACACTGGTGTTCGGTTCGGAGAGTTTAGCTGGAATCTTCTGGCAGCCCGTTCAGTCCTGTATCTTACATTCACTCTGAACTATCTCTGGTTTGGCCAGGAAGTGCTGTCCTACCACATCGTCAACTTTTTTTTGCACTTCCTGAACGGCTTCCTGATCTTATTGTTTGCCGAACGTGCATTTCTGCGAATCAACACTCATGAGCGTCAGAGCCGGGTATCCGCCGGACTCGCCGCCGCCTTCTTCCTTGTACATCCGGTCCAGACCGAGTCTGTTACATACATTTCCAGCCGATCGGAAATCCTATCGACGAATTTCTACCTTCTGGCAATCCTCCTCTTCGTCATGTGGCCCGAGAAGCAAATAGGACTTCTCCTGAGCTGCCTGGTGGGTCTAATGTTCTTCTTTGGGCTGGGAGCGAAGGAGACTGTCATTACGCTGCCCGCCACAATTTTTCTGTATGACTTCTTTATTCTCTCAGGTGGCCAATTTCGGATCCTTATTTCCCGGTGGCGATTCTATGTGCCGTTTATTGTCGGCGGAGTGGGAGCCGTCTACTATATCCTGACGAAGGCGCTTGCTGGATCCGTCGGCGCCGGCCTTCCGGGACACCTTTCCACTTGGAATTACTTCCTTACGCAAACGCGTGTAATTGTTCGCTATATTTACCTCGTGTTTTTCCCGGTTGGTTTGAACCTGGACTATGACTTCCCAGCCTCGAACAGTCTCCTTGAACCGGCTGTGCTGGCATCCATAACCTTCTTGAGCGGCATTCTGGTAATCGGTTGGCTGATCCGGCGTAGGCATCCCGTTTTTGCATTTTCTATTTTTTCATTCTTTGTGACCCTTTCGCCCACGTCGAGCTTCGTACCCATCCTTGACGTGATCTTCGAACACCGCCTGTATCTACCGCTTGTCGGCGTGTGTTTGTCATTCCCCATTTTCGTAGACATCGTTTACAAGAAGGCCCGGGAGAAATTCATGCTCCCGGGAAACGCCCGGGCCTATGCCTGCTCGATCCTGCTGATACTCGCTGCCGGAACAGCCTTAAGGAATGACGTCTGGGCAGACGAAATCAAGCTCTGGACGGATGTTGCCGCCAAATCACCGGGGAAAGAGCGTCCTTACTACTCTATCGCATGGGCACATTTCAGGCGAGGCGAGTACGATCAGGCGATCGAGATTCTCGAAAAATCGCAAAAGCGCTTTCCTGAAGGCCGGTTCGATTCAGATGATTTTCTTGCCAACATGTATCTCAAGGCCGGCCGATTTGATGCAGCAAT
>CAMAWS010000253.1 GCA_945861845.1 Candidatus Sulfopaludibacter sp. SbA3
ACTCTAAAAGCGACTGCGCATGTCACGGCAGTCATCAAGGACGGGGTCCGCAGGCTCATTTTTTCGTTCAGCAATCCCGGAACCAATCCCGATGCCGCCGGGAATGCGCTCTCATTTGCCACGTCGTTCTCCGCGGCTAATTTTCCAGCCACTTTCAGGAAACTCACCCCTGTCCAACTGGACCTTGTTCGGCAGTTCATCAAGGAACGGCTGCGGCCATTCCAGGAAATTCGAACCGCAATTGACAGTGCCGCGGAAGGAATTCGCAACAGGGCGCAATTCTCAGTGGGGTACAACGCCACACTGCGAAAGAATCCCGGCTACGAGGACCATCATTTCACGCTGATCTACGATCAGGGCCTCACCGACAGGATTTCATGGACCGTAAATGGCGCGGGAATTGTCAGGGACCGCCGCGCGACTGATAAAACGAAAGCCGCGAAATTGGCCACCGAGTTCATGGGGCAATTGACATTGCCACAATCTGATCTGTGGGGCCGTGCTGCGACGACTTTGAGCTTCAGCGGCGAGGCGAAGTGGCAGGACAGGAGCAAGCCGGCCTATACGGTGCAGGCCAAACTCACCATTCCAATCGGCACGGGAATTGACCTGCCCGTGGTCTATCGTTATGCGACAGGAATCGCGAACTCCAACCAGTCGAGTCCTGAAGCGAAGCTGGGCCTGACAATCGACACCGGCCGCCTGATGCAACTCCTGAGGTAACGGGCATCAATTTTCGTCGAGATTTTGGATGGATGGGACGCCAGCCTCGCGTTGGGTGAACAACGTATAAGGATTCACGTTTGAAAGGGCGGCGGTGATCGACTCGCCGATTCCGATGTGCCGGGATTTCATGGCCTGAAGAAACTCGCGGATTTCGCGGCGCACGCTTTCCTTCTCTCCGCACACGCATGCAATCGTAAGGAATCCGGCGGCCCGGGCGTACTCGGTTGAAAGGTCTTCGCTCACATAGGCAAGTGGACGAATGAGCCTCAGGCTTCCCTTTCGGGATTCCGCAACCGGCGGCAACGACGCGATCCGTCCATTAAAGAGGACATTGCGCAGCAGGGATTCCGCGCAATCATCGGCTGTATGGCCGAGGGCGAGGACGGAGCATCCAAGCTCGGAAGCCACGTTATAGAGGTGGTACCGTCGATGCCGGCTGCAAACGTCGCAGCCATGCGGCACGCCTTCAGCGATCAGGCTGAGCGTGGCCGGGTCCTCGCGCACAACCCACTCAACACCCAGTTCGCGGATCTTTTCCTCGAGCGCCAGAATCGGCAGCTTGAATTTTCCCTGTTCGATCGTGACCGCCACCATCTCGTATGGAAACGGAGCACGCTTGCGGTATGCCGCCAGCGCATGCAGCATCGTCAGGCTGTCTTTTCCGCCCGACACGCCCACGGCAATGCGATCGCCGGGCCTCAGCATGGAAAAGGCGCCCATGGCGCGGCCCATGAGATCGAGAACCTTCTGTTCGACACCAGCCATGATTATTCCTTCGAAAGAACCTGCGCGTTCAGCTTTCCCTGATGCAGCCGTACCTCTACCATGCCATTGACTTCAGCATCTGAAGCGGCGCGTACAACGCGGCCCTCGGGTGTCAGGCAGACGGCATAGCCGCGTTCAAGAACCGCCAGCGGACTCAGCGCGTCAAGCGTATGCGCGGCTGCCGCAAATCCATCATGCCACTTCCGGAGGCTCTGATGAATCGCTGAAGACAGCCGCTGCTGGCTGATCTCCACGCGGTGCATCCGAGTCCGGGTCAACGCCCCGGATCGTCCGACCTGCTCAAGGCGGAAGGCAAGTTCGTCCACGCGCTGTACCAGCCTTCGGATGCGCGTTTCCGCGACAACAAAGCCGCGGCTTCCGACCTTGCTGGCCAGGAAACTCCTGAGGGTACTGAAACGACGCCGAATATTGCCTTGAAGCCGCTCTTCCAATCCGGCAACCCTCTGCAGGAGCTCCTCCTGCGACTTGATGACAAGCTCCGCCGCGGCGCTAGGTGTGGCGGCGCGCAGGTCCGCAACGAAATCGCTGATCGTGAAATCCACCTCGTGCCCTACCGCCGAAATCACGGGTTTCTCCGAACGCACGATCGCTCGAACAACGCGCTCCTCATTGAATGCCCAGAGGTCTTCCATCGATCCACCGCCGCGCGCAATGATGATCACATCCACGTCGGTATGCTGGCTCAGGTAGTCGATGCCTTCCACGATCTGAAACGATGCCTTATCGCCCTGAACCTCGGACGGATAAATCAGCACGGAAACGGCCTCGTGCCGGCGCTTAAGCACCGTAAGGATGTCCCTCAATGCCGCACTCGTCGGAGACGTTACGATCCCGATCTTCCTCGGGAGCATTGGAATTGGACGTTTGCGTTCGAGCTGGAAGAGTCCTTCCTTCTCCAGCCGCTCCTTTAACTGCTCGAAGGCAAGCTGGAGGGCGCCTAAACCCGCGGGTTCCAGCACATCGACAATAATCTGATACTCGCCCCGGGCCTCATACGTGGTCACGCGGCCCCGCGCCCGGAACAACTTCCCGTTTTCGGGCCGGAATCTGAGCAGCCGCGCCGTATTCCGGAAACACACGGCGGGAATCTGGGCGCGATCATCCTTCAAAGTGAAGTAAAGGTGACCGGCGGAGGAGCTCTTGAAATTCGAGATTTCGCCTTCGACCCACACGTCCCCGAAACGCCGCTCGATCATTTCGCGGATCTCCAGGCTCAGATCCGAAACCGTATAGATTTTTCGCTGAAAATCCGTGTTTTTCACGGTGGCAGTATAGTCTATTACCCATGGATACCGCTCCCACGTGGCTGGAGGATACGACAAAGGACGTGACCGCCTTGCCGTGGTCCCCGCTCGGCGACGCCCTTCGCGCTGGCGTGCCCGTACCAAATGGGTTCGTTGCAGGCTCCGGCGTTCCCGAAGAGAGCATCCGCGCGGCCTATGAAACATTAAAGCTCCGGGAGCGAACGCACTTTGTTGCAGTAAGAGGACCATCGAACGCCATCCTGGACACCATCGGACCCGATCAACTGATCTACGCCATGCGCCGCCTTTGGAGAGAGTCTCCCGGCGCGATTCTGCTGGTGCAGCGGATGGTCCATTCCGATTGGTGCGGCAAGGCGGGATGGGACGGGAATGCGGCACTGCGGATGCTTCGCGTCATCGCCAATGAAGGAATGTTAGTGCTTGATCCTGATACTTACGTCTTCAACGCAGCCACCGGTGAATGCACTGAAACGACCCTCCAGCAGAAGCAACGCAAGACGATTCGGCGGGTCGACGGCTTGTCGACGACAATCGAAGTTCAGAGTGGACGAACAGCGTTAGCCGCCAACCATCTGAAACAGATTGCCGAACTGGCCGAACGTGTGGGATCGGGAATCGGGTGGGCGATCGACGACAATTCCCGCCTGTGGCTGATCAGCATTCATCCTGCCTAGATCCGTTTACCGCGCTGCAGCTTGCTGAATATCTCCCAGGTTCTTGTCGAACTCGCGAATGGCGTCGATGATGGTCTCCACCGCGCCCACGTAGAATGCCGGCATGATGTTTTCGTAGTCGTCGTTCGCCTTGTGGTGGTAGTCGTAGTCCTCGGTTCCGAAGTAGATGAACGGAATTCCGGCGCGATGGAACGCAATATGATCCGAATCGTCGGTCCAGTCATCATCCGCGCCAAACTCGTCCGGCCGATCGTGGCCCAGCAGGAACTTCAGCGCGGGCCGCGGCAGCAGTTTTTCCAGGTAAGGACGGAGGAACGGATAGTGGTAGGTCCCGACCGCATAAAGGACGCTGCTCTTATCGCGGCAGATCATGTCGAGATTGACGTTCAACACCATCGCACTGCCGCTGACAGGCGGGTTACGGACGAATTCCCTTCCGCCATTGATACCGGACTCCTCTGCGTCGAAAGCCGCAATGAGTATTGAATTATCGGGAGGGTGCTCTTGAAAGTATTTACCAACGGCAAAAAGACCCGCGGTGCCGGAAGCATTATCGTCGGCGCCGTTGAACACCTGGCCGTTAATCACGCCGACATGATCGTAGTGCGCTGTAACTACCTGGAACCGGTCCGGACGAACCCGTCCTTTTATATACCCGACAACATTCACGCCCTCCAGTGCGGCAAACGACCCTCGGAAAGCGAATGTGAACGGACGAAGGTAGGAATCGCCGATCGGAGCAATGCCGGACTGCTTGAATCTTTCGAGGATATACGCGCGGGCCTTGAGGTTGCCGGGAGTGCCGGGCTTGCGCCCCTGCATGTCGTCGGCGGAAAGAGTCTTCAGGTCGAGTAGAAGCTGCGATGCATCGATCATTCCGGATCGAGGCGCGGCGGCTGGAACCTGAGCCACACTGGCGGACGAGGTCAGCAACCCGAGTGCAAGAATGAGAATGCGAACCATGAATTACGGCTTTAGCCAGGTTGAGAGCCAGTCGAACCCCTGCTGAAGATACGCAGGTCTCACCATGTGACCGGTATTCTCCTGCCAGAGTAATCTGAATTTGTCCTTTGCGCCGGCTTTGCCGTAGGCCTCCATTGCCCTTGCGGCTGCCAGTTCGACGCCTGGCCTCGGCGTCCGGGGATCGCTGTCCCCATGTATGGACAGCAACGGTCTTGGCGCAATCAGCGGGACCATCTCAGGGCCATCGAAATCCGAGTAAATGCCCGGTACGACTCGATCGTAGAACTTGCGGACAAAGTCGGCGTTGACCTGCGCTCCCGCGTCTTTCGCGGCTCCATTGATGGCTGCCTGGAAGGTGCCAACGCGTGAGTGCCACGAATCGTTTTCGATGGCCCAACGGAAGCTCTGGACGCCGATCATCGGCACAGCCACCGCGACTCGCGGATCGACGGCAGCAGTCAAATAAGTCTCCATGCCGCCCTTGGAAAAACCAATCATGCCGATGCGCGCGGGATCGACGTCTTCACGGGTATTGAGATAGTCGATCAGCCGCAACAGGTCCCATACCGTGTCGTAGAGAAATGGAAGCTCCTTGCCGGTGCGGTAGGTTCTCAACATCGCGTCGACATACTCATCGGACCCAACACCGAGCTTCGAACGTTCGCCGTGATACCGCCCATCAATTGAAACGCCGACGAAACCGCGGTCCGCAAGCACTTCCAGGTACTCGGCCATGTCTTCCTTTGTCCCGCCCGTCCCGCTGAGCACGATTACCGCCGGCCGGCGCCCTGCCGGCGATGCCTTCTTTACGAGGATTCCGGGCACGCGCTGCCCGGCCTCGGCTGCAAACGTAAAGTGCCAACTGGCCTTTCCTCCGGCTTCCGACAGTTTGCTTGCTTCGGGATTGAGTGCCACCCGAGGACGGTCGATCATCTTGAGGAACTTGTCGCGAGTTGCGGTTTGAGCGGAGGCCAATTCAGCGGTGGCAAATATCGCCAGCGCCGCAATTATCAACTTCGAGAACATTCTTCACTCTCCTGAAAACGCGAGCTGATTTTATCCACATCGGCTCGAACTTCGAAAGTATTCAGTCTACCTGTGGGCGCGGGGCTTGAGCCCCGTGTCAGGATCAAAC
>CAMAWS010000254.1 GCA_945861845.1 Candidatus Sulfopaludibacter sp. SbA3
CGGTTACAATACCCTGCTGCCGTGTGGAGCTGACCATCACACCAACCGCGCTCTGCGAATCCAGAATCAATTGAACGATGGAAAAGAAGTTGGAAGTGTATATGACGCGGCCAACAACACCTGCGGGCGTGATCACAGCCGAGTCGGTCCGAATGCCGTGAGACCGTCCCTTATCAATCGTAATCGTCTGGCTGGTCCTCGATGGATCACTGGCGATGACTCGCGCTACCACTGTCTTTCCGATCCCGCTATCCTTTACCGAAAGCATGGCTCGAAGGCGCCGCGCCTCCAGAATGTCCTCGTGCTGTCGTGACAGCAGCATCTGGAGTTCCCTGACTTCTGATTTCAATTTCTGGTTCTCGTCGTGAGCGCCGATGAGAGCAAAGTAACGGTCCCAAACGTGGACAATCCCATAAAGCGTCAAGTCGACGATCTTTTCCGCGGGAGCCAGGGAATCAAGCAGCCATACGCGCACAAACGTCGTATCCGTGCGGTGGCTCGCCTGGTATGAAATCAACAATGATTGGAGCACGAGTGCTGCACCAAGAGTGATCCAGATCGGCCTTTTGGAAGCTGCGATCATTTGCCCGTCAATTCAAAGCGATCTTTCGGAGCAGATCGAAGTCACTGAGCATCTTGCCAGTACCAAGTACAACGCAGGACAGTGGGTTCTCTGCAAGAGTGACCGGAAGCCCCGTTTCTTCTCGGATCCGCTTATCCAGATTCTTGATCAGAGCTCCACCACCGGCAAGAACAATCCCTCGGTCAGCGATATCGGCCGAC
Source organism: Candidatus Sulfopaludibacter sp. SbA3 (assembly GCA_945861845.1). Taxonomy (GTDB): domain Bacteria; phylum Acidobacteriota; class Terriglobia; order 20CM-2-55-15; family 20CM-2-55-15; genus CAMBFR01. Next base: position 784 of record CAMAWS010000254.1, read on the forward strand.
AGCTCGGGCGGCGTTCGCTCGAGCACAACACGTATGGAATTGATGATGATATTGATGCATTCATCAAGGGCCTCTCGGATCTCTTCATCCGAGACCATGACGCTCTTCGGAACGCCCTCCATCAGATCCCGCCCCTTGATCTCCATTGTACGCGGCTGATCGAGCGGATATGCCGAGCCGATCTCCATCTTTACCTGCTCAGCCGTCCGCTCACCAATCAGGAGATTGTATTTGCGCTTGATGTACTGGGTGATTGCTTCGTCCATCTCATTTCCGGCCACCTTGTCGGACCGGCTATTGACGATTCCCGAAAGCGAGATCACGGCGATTTCCGTCGTACCACCACCAATATCAACAATCATGTTCCCCGAGGGCTCCGTAACCGGAAGCCCGGCGCCAATCGCCGCCGCCATCGCCTGTTCGACCAGGTGAGCTTCGCTGGCCTTCGCGCGATATGCTGAATCCTGCACGGCCCGCTTTTCCACCTGCGTGATCCCTGAAGGCACTCCAATGACGATTCTCGGATGAACAAGAACCTTTCGGCTGTGCGCCTTTTGAATGAAGTAGGTCAGCATTTTCTCGGTCACGGTGAAATCGGCAATTACACCGTCTTTCATCGGCCGGATCGCAACAATATTCCCAGGCGTCCGGCCGAGCATATCCTTGGCCTCTTTGCCGACGGCCTCGACCTGGTTTGTAATCTTGTTGATCGCAACAATTGAGGGTTCGTTGACGACTATTCCGCGACCCTTTGCGTAGACGAGGGTATTCGCCGTACCTAGGTCGATCGCCAAGTCGCTGGAGAAGAGACTAAACAGCGGCCGAAAGTTCATGAGAGTTTTGCAGGCTCCTTCTTAATTTTTGAGGAAATATTGTTCTACCGCAGCGTTAGGCGCAGCGATATTGAGTCCAGACGGTAGGCCTGCGACCGAGATATCGGTACATCATACGCAAAAGACACAAGAAATGCGCAATCCATTTGTAATGTATCGAAAGACAGGCGAAAGTCCCGGGAGTGTACCTTTATATAGAGGTTCTGTTACGATACGGGTTTTCACCCACCTACGGAGGAACACTTGTATGTTGGATTTCATGAGACGTCAGCAGAAAAACCTGAAATGGGTCTGGATTATCCTGATCTTCATCTTCAGCGTGACGCTGGTAACTCTCTATATACCGTTCGATCAACTGGGAAGCGTCGCCATTTCCAGCGACGTTGCTGACGTTGCCGGCGAAGCGATCACGGCCAAGGAATTCCAGTCGGCCTATCGGAATTACATGAATAACGTACGCGGGCAGCTTAACCCGGAAATGCTGCGCGCATTCAGGTTTGAGCGGCAAATCCTCGATTCGCTTGTCACCCGCAGCGTGACGATCGCCGAAGCCAAACGCCTGGGACTCAACGTCTCTGCAACGGAAATCGAACAGAGGATACTCCAGAATCCGGTCTTTCTAGAGAATGGAACCTTTATTGGCATGCCCCGGTACCAGGCCATCCTGTCGCAGAACAACATCACTGTCGACGAGTTTGAAGCCGCCGTCCACGACGAACTTCTGGTTGAGAAACTGCGAAGCTTCGTCGCTGCGGGCGTGACCGTAAGCGACCAGGAGGTCGAAAAAGAATATCGGCGCGCTAACGAGAAGGCGAAGCTGGATTACTTCGTCATCGATCCTCCCAAGCTCGAAAGCCAGGTCGCAGTGACCGATCAGGACCAGCGGGACTACTACGAAAAAAACAAGGCTAAATATAACGTTCCTGAAAAGCGGCAGGCGAAGTACATATTTGTCGAGTCTCTGAAGTTGCGCGCGCAGACAAGAGAAACCGACGATGAATTGCGCCAGTATTACGATCAGCACCGGACCGAATACGAATTGCCGGAACGCGTAACTGCGCAGCACATTCTCTTCAAAACCCAGGACAAGAAACCAGAAGAAGTTGAGGGCCTTCGCGAAAAAGCCCGTGGAGTGCTGGACCGCGCGAAGAAGGGTGAAGACTTCGGTGCGTTGGCAAAACAATTCTCCGAAGACACTTCGGCAGACCAAGGCGGCAATCTCGGTTCGTTTACACGGGGCCAGATGGTTCCCGAGTTTGACCGCGCGGCATTCAGTCTCGGCACCGGGGCAATCAGCGACCTGGTCCAGACTCAGTTTGGAATTCACATTATTAAAGTCACTGAAAAGACCGAGGCTCGGATGCGTCCATTCGAAGAATTAAAGGAAGCCATCCGGCCCGTCGTTTCCACCCGCAAGGCCGAACAGGCGGCCTCCGAGATTGCCCAGCAGATCGCTGTGGAACTGGTCGGAAACAAGGATCTTGCGGCAGTCGCCCAAAAGCATGCTGCAGAACTCAAGGAAACACCCCTGATGCAGCAAGGCCAGCCAATTCCAGAGCTCGGCGCAGCCGCAGAATTCGACCGTCGTATATTTACACTGGCCAAAGATGAGGTCGGCACTGCACTTCAGGTAGAGCGAGGCTACGTCGTCCCAGTGGTGAGTAATATCGTCGCTGCCCATCCTGCTTCCTTAGAAGAAGCGCAGCCGATGGTTGCCTCCGACGCGCGTGCCGAAAAAGCGCGGGAACTGGCAGTTCAGAAAGGCAATCAAGTCCAGGAACTGCTCAAGAGTGGAAAAGATCTCGCGAGCATTGCGAAAACCGTAGGCGGCGAAATCAAGACTAGCGAACTGTTGACTCGGGGAGCCTCCTTGCCCGACTACGGCTCGCTCTCCGATTTCGAGAATGAAATGTTTTCACTGCCAATCGGCAAGCCTGGCACGCCTGCGAGTATCGCCGGCAAGACATTCGCCTTTGTCGTAAAGGAACGTCAGGACATCAAACCTGAAGAGATGAAGAATTCGACAGAAACGTTGAGGTCTCAGTTGTTGCAGCCCAAACGCGACCAGTATTTTGGGGCTTACATCCAGGAAGTTCGGAAGAGCATGGAAGCCAGCGGGGATATCGTAATCAACGAAGCGGTCGTGGCCCAGATCGCGCAGACATCCAGTTAGTGACCACGCGGGTGAGCGAAACTCTCGGGAGTTCGCTCACCCGTCCAAATCCGTCTTACTTAGCCGGACCGTCTCCCTGCCACGCTACTTTGCCGTCTGGCAATGTCATGCGTCCGTTCACATTCATTGATTCCGGATTCTTGGCACGGGTGCCTTTGAATGAAACGGCCGTTCCAGGCTTCACCGATTCCTTCCTCCATCCATTACGGTAGAGAGCATTCGGTGCGCCTCCTTCGATTCTGTATACGCTGACTTTTCCGTCTGCTGCCTTGACTTCGACTTGCGTGTACAGGTGCGGGTTCACCCACTCGACAACCTTTACCGTTCCTGTAAATTCTAACGGTTTGTTGGGATCGAATTCGGCAGACACGGAATGGTGAGCCATCATGGTTGCAGTGACCAGCAAGATCCCACCGGCTGCAAGAAAAATACGTCTCATTGAGATACCTCCAAAGGTTTGTGGATTGAGCGACCGACGCAGATTATTGGCGAGACCGCACCTCAAGTCAAGAATCTAAAGCGTAGTTCCAAAAAACAAAAAGGCGAATGAACAGGTCCTAAAACCCGATCATTCGCCTTCTTCAACCAATCAATTGCTAGTATGCCGTGGCCTCACCCTGCCATGCCACTTTACCGTCAGCCAGCATCATGCGCCCGTTGACGTTCATGGACTCAGGATTCTTCGCTCGAGTTCCCTTGAACGTAACAGGAGTTCCAGGCTTCAGCGAATCTTTTCTCCACCCATTACGGAAGAGCGGATTCGGCGGACCACCTTCAACTCTGTAAACGGTCACTTTTCCGTCTGCTCCCTTGACTTCGACTTGAGTGTAGATATGGGGATTTACCCATTCCACTACCTTAACAGTGCCCGAAAACTCAAGGGGCTTATTGGCATCGAATTCGGCCGACACCGAGTGATGTGCGAAAACTGTCGCAGTCGCAACAAACAGCCCGGCACCGACAAGAAAAGCATTCATCAAATTACGTCTCATCAACACCTCCGAATAGGATCGATCCATAACTAAAGGTTAACCTTGTGTGATCAGATTATTGAGTTCGGTAAATATTTAGTCAAGAACTAAAACCCAATAGCCAAAGAAACAAATGCGCGTACAGAAATTGGAAAAAAGCATCCGCTGATAATACAATGGGGCGCTTTTATTAAGGGCCAACCGAGAGCGCGCAAGCACTGGCTTACGTCGATCGTACGAAGGCTCCATACTCTTCACGCACTCAGGAAAGGAGAAGTCAAATGAGGTTCAAATGGTGGGGCACGATTATCGGTGCCATCGCAACAGTTACGGTGTGCCTTGTGGGCCTTGTGTCCGCGCGCGCCCAGGCTGGCCAAGGAGCACCACGCGTCGAAATGTCCGAACAAGCATTCAAGAACGTCCAGGTCCTCAAAGGAATTCCGGTGGACGAATTCATGGACACGATGGGGATGTTTTCATCTGCCCTTGGATTGTGTTGCACGGATTGCCATGGCAAGGAAGCCGAAGGCAATGTGGCAGCGTTTGCCGTCGAAACAGATAAGATACGGCAGGCCCGCGGCATGATTGCGATGATGAACACGCTCAACGAGAATTTCTTTGGCGGAGACCAGCGCGTCACGTGTTTCACCTGCCATCGCGGTGGCGAGAGCATTCCAGAAACGATCCCGGACCTGAGCATTCAGTACGGCGAACCTCGCGAGCCCAGTCCGAACTCAATGGATATTGCCCGATCAACACG
>CAMAWS010000255.1 GCA_945861845.1 Candidatus Sulfopaludibacter sp. SbA3
GGCCGGCTCTTTCCGCAATCAACAGCGAAGAGTTGATCCCTTCGCCTCGATAAAGAACTGTCGTCGGAAAGCCTGTGTCGAACCCAAGCGCCCGGACGATCGGCGCAGTGCGCCGGCCGTAGGCGATGACCTGCCATGGCACCTCCGCAACAGTCCATGCCATCGCGCCAGCAGCCACCATGCCGGCGGTGGCCATCATCGCAAGTCGGGTTGGCCGGAACCCAGGCACGCCGCGGATGGATGCTGCGGCAATTACCGCAGCGGCTGCCGAAAGTACGATCAAGAGTTGCTGCGACCCGCTCGTGCCGGCGGCCGGGATCAAGGCAAGACTGAAGGCCAGTGCGCCAAGGATCGAGCCCGCCGTGTTGACCGCATAAACTTCTCCTGCGAGTTTCCCGGGGTCCTGCCCTGGCGACGCTACTGACGCCAGCGCCAGCGGGAAGCTTGCGCCCCACAAGAGCGTTGCCGGCAAGATAGCCCAGATGCAGCGCATGACATCAATTTCAAAGTTGAACCACGGGTCCGTCGAAAGCCATGGGTCGACGGGCCAGAACGGCAAGGAGTGAGCCAGGGTGTACGCCGTCCAGGTTATTGCAACCGCCAGCAGAATCTGGCACCCAGCCAGCGCCAGTCGCGGTTGAGCGAGGCGGCGGGCGAGAAACGAGCCTGCGCAGCTACCGGCCCACAATCCCATCAGGAACACGGCCAGAATAATGGAGAACGTGTAAACCGTTGGACCCAGCAGCAGCGACAGCAGCCGCGTCCAGACCACTTCGGCGCCCAGGGCACACAGCCCCGACAGAGCAATGGCAGCGTATACGAGCCTTGCGCCCGGCACTCGCCCGCTGGCGGCTGGCGTCACGGTTCGCTCTTCGCGGACGTCAGGCATGCGGGGAGCGCTTCCCTGCCGGCCCGCCAAAACGAAACTCAGTGCAGCTATCGCGAGATTGATCGCCGCCGCGGCGTACGTCGCCACAGCCAGATCGTAGACTCTCAACAAATAGAACCCGGCGAAGAGGCAACCGAAAACAGCCCCCGCGATGTTGCTGCTGTAGAGGTATCCCAGCCACGAAACGCCTTTCGGGGTTGTCTCGATCCAGCGCGAAATCGCGGGCAACGATGCTCCCATGAGGAACGTTGGAGGCAGCAGGCAGACCGCCGCGACGAGGCCGCGCACGGCCAGCCCAACCAATCCCTCGGTTGCACCGGCAATATAGATTCGGCCCACCAGGGGAACACCAAACAGGGCGGCCAGGCCCAGGACTGCAATTCCCACCTCGATCACCGCATAGACCCGCAGCGGATGATGTCGCAGGGAGACCAGTCGCGGCAGGGCAGCGCTTCCCAGGCACAGGCCCCCCATATAAGCAGCCAGGAGCAACCCGAGGGAAACAGCAGAGGAGCCGATTACGAGTTGGAGTAACTGGAGCCAGACGATTTCGTAGATGAGGGCAGCGCAACCGCTGCCGGCAAGGAGGAGCGGTAACCAGAGAAGCGAACGGCGGAAACCATCAGAAGCAGTTGCCGCTTCGATAGATTCCCGCCGCGCTTGTTCATTCGACTCATTGGCCTGAGTACTCACGGCCATTACACTACACGAACCTTATATCGAGATCAGAACACTAACTTCAAAGCAAGCTGGATTACACGGTAGTCGCCCGAGGTGACGCCGCCGACCTGGCCGGCTATGCCGCTCTGGTCGGCGTTGGAGATTCCAAACAGCGCTGAGTTCAGGTTGAGGTTCGCCGGTGGAAGCAGCGGGTTCAGGTGGTTGGGAAGGTTGAACACTTCCGTCCGCAACTGAATGGTACGTCCCTCGCTGATCGGAAACGTTCGCGACAGGGCCATGTTCAACTGGATAATCCCCGGACCTTCCACGGTTCCGTAGGCCACGTTGCCGTAGGTGCCGACGTCGGGAATCGCGAACGCCGCCCGGTTCAGGATGGTGACGCACGGAGCGCAGGAAGCTTGTTTGCTTGTGGCATAAACATTCGGCAGCAGTTGATTTACCGTCTGGCCCGCCGCGGTCGTGAGGGCCCTGTCCGTTCCCGAGGTAATCGTCAGGAAGGGTCCGGACCGGAGCTGCAGAATCGGCGCCACTTGCCAATTACTGGCAAGAATGCCAAGTGCCCTGTTGGTAAACTTCGGCGTGGTGGCAACCATATTCAGCGCGAAGCTGTGCCTGTTGTCGGCGACACCCACGGTGCAGTTTCCCCGGTAGGCTCGCCGGTTGTCTGGCCGTGAGTTTCCGTTCCCGGACGGCTGCTGATCGTACACATCTGAGATGCAGTGTGACCAGGTGTAGTTCGAACTCAGGCTGATGCCGTGGCCCAGTGCCTTGTTGGCCGTGAGATTGAGCCCATTGTAGCCTGCCGTCCCACCATTCAGGCTCTGGGCGATATTTGCGAAATACTGCCCTTTCAGCGGGTCCTGGAGATACAGGACCCGTCTGACGTTTTCATTGGCCGTCGTCGAACACACAGGATAATTCTGAGGCCCGACCGTGCCATCGGCCCGCACGACATTCAGAGTGCACGGTCCCAGGCCCATGAACACCGCCGGATTCGCTGTTGTCGAAGTGTTCAAGTGGATCGTGCTGGTGCCGACATAGTTTGCGCTCAGCAGCCATGAGCCCACCTGCCTCTGGACGCTCAGGTTCCACATGTTGACGTACATGGGGTTGGAATCGTGGAGGTTTTCCACGGTATTGACGTAGAAACCGGCGGTCGGGAACGGAGCCTCTTTCCTGGAGCTGCCAATGCCCGCAACCGCTGCAAGCGCGGCCATCGGATTCACGCCCGGCGGCGAGAAGCCTGGAACGCCGGGGAACGGACCCCAGAGGTTCGACAGATTGGTGTTGGCCACATTTACCCTGCTTCCAAACGGCGGGCCAAACGACATCTGGTTGGTGAAAAACATGTGAGATCGGTCACCCGACATGCCGTAAGCCGCTCGAATGGTCATCTTGCCGCTGCCGGTGGGGTCCCATGCCAGGCCGACGCGGGGGAAGAACTTTTCCCATACGCTGCAGCCGAAGCTCTTCCCGCATGGGAAGTTGGGATCTCCGGGAAAAATGACGCCCGCGGGAGCATTGGGGAATACGGGGCTGCGGTAACCCTGATCGAACAGTTTCTTATCGAAGAAATGAATCTGGCCGTGCTTGTCCGTTATGGACAGATACGGCTCCCACCGCACGCCGTAATTCATCGTGAGGCGCGGCGTCACTTTCCAGGAATCCTGGGCGTACAACGCAACATATTTCTGACGTGTATAGAATCCATATACCGTGCCTTGGCCAAAAGTCACCGCGTCGCCTTTGAGGAAGTCCGCAAGTCCCAAACCGGTCACGGTTCCATTGAAGGAGATCGGGCCCACGGCGTTTGGGCTGGACCAGTAGTTCATCCGCTGGGTGTAGAAGCTCCCGCCAAAGGTATACTGGTGGGATCCCTTGATCCAACTGACATCGTCGGAAATCGCGGGGTTCGGTCCGTTGTGAGACCCGCCTGGATTGGCGGCGCCTCCTCCGATCGTGAAGCCAAGCCCGCCGGTGACCGCTATCGAAGGAACGTTGCCGCCCAAAGGCGTGAAGTCCGCGCCGAAGTCTTTGAAGGTAGCGTAATCGTCATTCACCTTGACCACGTTGGTTCTGGCGGCGGAAATGCGCAAGGAGTTCACGATGTTCGGGCTCACCAGGTATGTGTTTCCAATAGCAAACTGGTAGGCCAGGTCCGTGACACCGAACGTATTGATCGATATCGGATTCTTCCCGTCATAGGTCGATGACACATTGAGGGTTCCGCCGGAAAAGCGCCCGAAGATGGAACTCTTCTCACTCTGTTGCCAGTCGATTCTTCCGACAGGCTGACCTTCCTCCGCGTTGCTGAGGTATCCAAACTGCACCTTCCCGCACTCGTCAATGGGTTTGGGAAAGGTTGCGGACATCCGGACCGCAACCGGATTCAGCAATGCCGGCGCGATTCGGTTGTTGACGAACCCCTGGGCCGCCGAAAGCGTCCTGGCCGTACCCTGACACGCCGCGGACGCGAAGGTAGTGAAATCGCCCGCAAGCATCGCCGCTGTTGGCACGTAGGCGAAGTTGAAGGCAGGGTCAGACCGCTGGATGTTCTGCTGGTAGCCTCCGAAGAAAAACAGTTTATCCTTGATGATTGGTCCGCCGATGACCCCTCCGAACTGGTTGCGCTTAAGACTATCCTTTTTGGACGCGAAGAAGTCGCGAGCGTTCAGCGCGCCGTTGCGGAGAAATTCGAAAAGGACGCCGTGGAATTCGTTGCTTCCGGATTTTGTGACGGCGTTCACCGCCGCGCCGGAGTGGTAACCATACTGCGGCTGGGTCACGCTGGTCTCCACTTTGAATTCCTGAAGCGCATCGGGAAACGGCAGCGGCAGCGCCAGACTGTTGTACGGATCCTGGTAGATCGTGCCATCAAGGCTGTACGAGACGGAATTTCCCTGGCCTCCCGCCACCGATACCACGATGGTCGGATAATTCCGCACCGTGTTGATCGCGCCATTGCCGGGTGAACTCGCCATACCCGCAAGGAATACCAACTCGATCGGATTGCGGCCGTTCAAAGGCATCTCGGAGACCCGCAGGTTGTCCACCACCGTGCCGAGGCTGGTCGAACGCGTCTCGACCTGCGCGATGTTGGCCTCCACGGTGACTGTTTCGCCAACGGAACCGACCGCCAGCGCGACATCGATGGTGGGGTTGCTTTCCACCTGGAGCACGATGCCCGTCTGCACGGACTTCGTGAAACCGTCTCTCGTCGCCTCCAGCATGTACGGCCCCAACGGAAGGTTGGGAAGCGTATAGCGGCCTGTCTCATTGGAGGTGGCCGTTCGAACGACTCCCGTCGCCGTCTGAGTCACCTTGACCTCGGCGCCCGGTATCACTGCGCCGCTCTGATCGGTGATTGTGCCGTTAATCTGGGCTGTGGACTGCGCCCAGACCAATCCGCAAACGAGGAACAAACAACATACTGAAAGTGCTGCGTTACGCATTCGCTTCTCCTTCCAAGAAATCCGAGAGAGGACAGCTATCGTTCGCCCGGTTTCCCGCAGTCGTTCTTTCGATAGACAACGAGAAGAACAAATCTTCGATAATGGTGAGCGCTAGTCTACACCCGCTCGAAGCACAATCCACGCAGTTTTTGCGGATCTGAGGACTAGACGGGCAGCCCCAGTTCACCTGCGGCAGCCGCTTGTTCGTGAGAAAGCGTTCAATTGGGCGCTCGGCATGAAACCACAAGGCGGTTCGGATATGTGAACCTGCGCAGCGCCGGCAGGCATTAGTTTTGCCACGGGCCGGTTGTGACGAGTGATCACAATTATCGCGCCGTTCTCTGCTTCCGCGACCGCCGAGGACAGTTGCCACTTAAGATCCTGAATAGAGATCTGATTCATGGCCCTATTTTAACTATTCCGACCTGATACATGTCGACACTTCCTGCCAACTTCTGCTTG
>CAMAWS010000256.1 GCA_945861845.1 Candidatus Sulfopaludibacter sp. SbA3
CGCATCCGTCATTGTCAACGACAACGACGTCATCCTTGTAGACGATCATGTATCGCCGGCCGCGGCGTCGGTGTTGCTCGATGAGTTGAAGGACATTACAGACAAGCCCGTTCGTTCCGTGATTAATACCCATTTTCATTTCGATCATGCTCACGGCAATCAGGTTTTCGGAAACGATGTCGCTATTATTGGTCACGAGTTCACGCGTGAAATGTTGCTGGGTGGCAAGTCGATTGGAATGCCTCTATATCAGAATTATCTCTCGGGACTCCCACAGCAAATCCAGGATTTGAAACAAAGGATCGCGGCGGAACCCGACGCCGCGAGGAAGGCGACGCTGGAAACGCAGCTCCAGGTCGTCGAAAACAACAATGCCTCGCAAGCCGAACTGAAACCGACGCCGCCCAATGTGACTCTGAAGACGCAGATGACGCTTCATCGCGGCGATCGCGAAATCCAGATTCGTTTTCTGGGTCGCGCGCACACTGCAGGCGATGTCGTCGTCTACCTTCCCAGGGAAAGAATCGTCATTACCGGCGATATGCTGACGACGGGGCTTTCAAACATGAGCGATGCGTTTGTAGATGAGTGGAGCACGACATTGGACGAGTTGAAGAAGCTCGATTTCGTCACTGTTCTTCCCGGACACGGCGACGCCTTTACCGACAAAGCGAAGATCGACCACTTCCAGGCATACCTGCGCGATGTGTGGAGTCAGGTCAGCCGTCTTAAGCAACGGGGTGTCACGGCAGAGGACGCCGCCAAACAGTCCGATTTGACGAAGCACAAGGAATACTTCCCCACCATTCAAGGTCCGGGTGTTCCTCTCATTGGAGTAACGCGAATCTATGAGGTCATCGCCATGGCGGGCCGGCGGAATTGACACCGTGATTCCGCGCCACAATAATTTCGCAATGCGGCGAAGTCTTCTCCTGGTTTTCTTCTGGTCTCTCACGCTTGCACCGGCAATAGCGGCACAGCAGAATCCAATGCCAGGAATGGGCCTGATCGCTGTTGGAACATCTGAAGAGGCGCAAGACATTCGAAACCGGCTGCTGGCGGGCGAGACATTCACCGAACTCGCACAGAAACACTCCGTGGACTTGTCTTCCGATGCCGGCGGTTACCTTGGCAGGACCGCGATCACGGAATTGCCGCTCGAGGCACAGCGGGTCGTAGCGGGCATGCAACCGGGCGAACTCAGCCCCGTCATTCGAAGCGGAGACCGCTACCTGTTGGTAGTGCTGCTTACCGAAGAAGAAACAGACATAGTGGAATTCACTCCAGCCTGGGAACAGCAGATGACCTTGGCCGATCGCGCCTACCAGCAAGCGCGCTACGCAGATGCGGAACAGGCATGGCTGGCCGCCCTCGATATCGCCAATAAGATTTTCGCATCGGACCCGAGGCTGCCGGAAACCATGTCGAACCTCGCAAGGCTGTACCGCATCCAGGCGAAGTATGACAAGGCCGAACCTTTCTACAGGAATGCGCTCGGACTGTTTGAGACCATCCTTGGGCCACAGGATGGTTACGTTGCCACCGCCCTGACCAATCTGGGTTACTTCTACATGGCTGTCGGAAAGTATTCCGATGCGGAGGAGGTATTCAAACGTTCCCTCTCCATTGACGAAACGAACCTCGGGCCGAACGATCCGGAGTTGATTTCAACGCTGGACGCGATGGCGCACACCTACACGTCGCAGAAGAGATACGACGAGGCTGACGCCACGATTAAGCGCGAGATGGCCATCGCCTCAGGCGCGGGGCTGCCCGACTATCCACTGGTAAGCCGAAGCCTCGTAAACCTGGCGCGTCTTCACCTCGAGCGGCAAGACTACATCGAAGCGGAACCGTTGTTTAAGCGGGCTTTTGACATCGTGGAAAACGCTGTGGGATCGAACCATCCGGAACTGCAATCGAGCATTACCGGCCTGGCAGGCGTCTACTCCGCGCAGGGAAAGTACAGCGAGGCGGAAGTCCTGTACAAGAGCGCCATGGAAATCGTGGAACCGGCGCTGGGAGCCGACCATCCAGACATGGCCGCAATCCTGACGGATCTGGCGGAGTGCTACCGCGCCCAGACGAGGTATGCCGAGGCCGAACCACTCTACAAGCGCTCGTTGACCATTATGGAGGGAGCTTTGGGGCAGGAGAGTCCGGAACTGATCCCGATCCTCAACAATCTGGCGCTGCTTTACGATGCCGAGGGCAGGCAGGCGGAAGTCGAGGCGTCAGTGAAACGCGCCTTAAACATTGGCAAGTCTGACGAATCCCTGCTAAAGACCATTCGAGACAACTTCCCTGCCATTAATTAATTTTGTCTCTCCAATCCCTGATCCTCAAGATCGACAGCGAATTAGAACTTCGGCAACTATCCGAGCGGGACGGCACAACCCTGTTCGATCTAACTGACAAGAACAGGCGCTATCTCCGCCAGTGGCTGCCGTGGCTTGACGACACAACTTCGGTCATCGATACGCTGCAGTTCATCAACGCGGTAACCAACAAGGCGTCCGGGAACAGTGGCTATACGTTCGGGATTCTTCATTGCGGCGTACTTGCAGGAGTAATTGCTCAGCACCAACTGGATCGTGCAAACCGCGCGGCCGAACTGGGCTATTGGCTGGATGAGGATCGTCAGGGCCTCGGGATCATGACTCGCGCCGCCGAGCGCCTGGTGGAGTTCGCATTCGACAACCAGTACTGCAACCGCGTAGTCCTTCGCTGCGCCGCGGAGAACCTCAAAAGCCGGGGCATCCCCGAGCGCCTCGGGTTCGTGCAGGAAGGTGTGCTGCGTGATGCCGAATGGCTCTATGACCACTTCGTCGATCTCGCCGTTTATTCGATGCTGAAACGAGACTGGACGGACCGGTCCCGGGCTCAGTCCGCCTCCTCCTGAGAAATCGGCGTCGCTTTCGGTGGCTGCCATTTGAAGAACTCGATGTACGGCCGCTCTCCTGTTCCCCTGGAAACCGTGATCGGATCCAGCAGCATTTCTACACGGAACTTATGAAAGGCGCGGTAAGCGAAGAGGTAGAAGAGAATGGGCCTCTTCAACACGTGGTCGCCGTTGATCAGCATGTCGAACAGCAGGTGCATCGCGGCGCCGATCCAATAGCCAATCAATATCGGATGAGGCTGGAAGGCTGCAATCCCGGCCAGCAGGGTCATCAGTTCGAGCGAATGCAGCGGCAGCACCATCTTTTGCGCCTTGTACGTGAAATAGTATCGAAGAAAACTCGCGGGACTCGGCCGACGCCACTGCCGCTCAAAGATCAGGTAGTCGAGGTAGTGGTCGAAATCAATCAGGAACCCTCCGAGCACACATCCGGCGGCGAGCGGAGCTGATCGCGTATAGGCGTAAGCCGCGCTACCAAGCACGAAAGATGTCGCAAGGTGACCGCCAGGCATCATAAGTAATGTAAATGGTGCTTGAAAAGAGCAGCAGCGGCACAAGATAATCTTGGGACTGACGCTGGCCCCATCGTCTAACGGTTAGGACGCGGCCCTCTCAAGGCCAAAATACGGGTTCGATTCCCGTTGGGGCTATTCCCTTACAATCCAGCACCCGGCCTCCTCTGGAAAGGTTTGTCCGAGAAAGACTTCCTTGAATGGAAATGGTAAATAAGAACGCAATTCAGCCGTTCAATTTAGCTGCTTCGATTAGAACACAGCTTTAAACTGCAAGGGTTCACGCCTGCATTGCTTCAATGAACCCTTCAAGATGAATAGTCGTGGCTGCTCTCCTATGTTGAATACTCGGTACAGGTAAAACTGGTCGCTTTTCGATTCTGAAAACTCGACCTGTCACGCTCAGCCTGTTGCGCTCAAACTCCACAATGAGTTCCTCGCCCCGCCTGCCCAGTAGGCCATTTTGTGAATATTTTCACTTGGCTGAATGTTCGCATTTTGAGAATATCCAGTTGTGCACGTGATCTCGGAGAAGGCGTTGCGTGAGTTCTGGCAGAGACACGCCGCCGCGAAAGGACCTCTGCGATCATGGCTGACGGCGGCGAGACGGGCGAAGTGGCAAAATATGGCGGAGGTTCGTCATACCTTCAACACGACGGATGTAGCAGGCATTTACACGATCTTCAACATAAAGGGCAATGCATACAGGCTGATCACGGCCATCCATTACAACCGGCAGAAAGTGTATATCCGCAATGTGTTCACTCACGCCGAATACGACCGATGGAACAAAGGATGAGGGTCATGAAGAAGTCATGAAGAAGAGGAAGGCTGGAGAAATCATTGACAACGGCTATTTCGATCTCGTGCGGCGATTCCCCCTAAAGCCGATTACATCCGCCCGGGAACTCAACCGAGCCATCGAGAGCGTTAATGAATTGGTAGACCGGGGATTTGAGAATCTGACGCATGGTGAAGAAGCTTATCTCGATGTGCTCTCGGATCTTGTCGAAAAATATGAAAACACCCATCATCCGATTCCTGACGCCAGCCCGGTGGAAATGCTGAAATTCTTTATCGAGGATCGCAACACAAACCAGCGTGCGGTCGCGCTCGGCAGCGGTATCGCAGTTTCCACGTTGTCTGAAATTCTATCCGGCCGGCGCCGGATGAATCTGGAGCATATGCATAAACTCGCCGCGCTTTTCAAAGTCGACGTTGGCGTATTTCTGCCCAAGCCGAAGCTCCCAAAGACGTCCTCAAGCAAACTGCATGCTGTAAAACAATGAACCGCTCGCGATCATTGCCGCTGGTTTTCATGCGTAGCATCAGCAAAAATTGATGGGAAACTTGATGGCTGCGCCCTATCGGGCTTGCATTCGCAGCCGCTCATTTGGCAGCAAGTATCAGGACTCTCCATTAGTGCCGGTTCAGCTGCCGAAACTCTATAGAAAACCCACTATTCAGTCCAAACTATTGTGTTAATCAGAGAAGGTCGTCCTCGGTCCAGCGGGCCTGGAGAAGAATGATGCTGCGAAGCGTGCCGATGGGAATGGTGCCGGATTCCTTGTGACACGAGACGGTCGCAGCCCGGCCGTCGGGATGCCTGAAACGCCGATGGCTTCCGGTCGTGCGGATATGAACGAACCCATCGGTTTCGAGTGCGCGGATAATGTCGCGGGCGGGAAACCCTCGCGGGACGTTCAAACGGTTACCAGTACGGCGTGAGACTCTGCGGATGCGATAAGCGCGTCCAGCGGTATTTCCTTACCTGCCTCGACAAGCTCGTCAACAATCATGTGGAGCACTTCGCCGATATTCTTCATCGCCTCCTCGCGAGTATCGCCCCACGTTGAGGCGCCGATGTATTCGAGCGCCGGACAGTACGCCCGGAATGCGGGCCGCCCATCCTCATGCTCGTCATCTACGACAACGACTTTGAAAACGTAGCTTTTCAAGGTGTCCTCCTCACGCCGAGAATACCACGAGTCCGGGGTGCGGACTCGCGAGCATCATGCCACGGTGACTGCGGCTCTACGGCAGGGGCACGCGCTG
>CAMAWS010000257.1 GCA_945861845.1 Candidatus Sulfopaludibacter sp. SbA3
GGGCGATTGGGTTCGACACAGGCTTTCCGACGACATTTCTTTATCGAGGCGATGGTATCAACTCTTCGGTGTTGATTGCGGAAAGAGCCGGCCAACGTCATTTCTACGTCGGCGGCAAGGCCGAAGCCTCCAGCGCGCCGCTCGACATGCGGCTGGAACGAATGATGGGACACATCCCCGCCATGATCCACCCGAAGCCGCAGTCCGCCCTGGTTGTCGGATTCGGGGCGGGGGTCACGGCGGGCTCGTTCGTTGGGTATCCGGTGATCGAGCGGCTCGTCATCTGTGAATTGGAGCCGTTGATTCCTCCGGCTTCGACGCGCTATTTCGGGAAGGAAAACGCCCAGGTGTTGTCCGATCCCCGGACCCGAATCACTTACGACGACGCCCGGCACTTCATCTTTACTACGAACGAAAAGTTCGACGTCATCACCACCGATCCGATTCATCCATGGGTAAAGGGAACCTCGACCCTCTATTCAAAGGAGTACTACGAGCTTGTCAAACAGCATCTGAATCCGGGCGGCGTGGTGGCTCAGTGGCTTCCCATTTACGACAGCGATATCGAAACGGTTAAAACCGAACTGGCAACCTTCTTTTCCGTCTTCCCGGACGGATCGATCTGGAGCAACAACATCAACGGAGACGGTTACGATCTTGTACTGCTGGGCCGCCTGGACAGTACGCCCATCAGCGTGGATGAAATGCAGCAGCGGCTGGATCTCCCCGGCTATGCGGCCGTTTCCCGGTCGCTCGGCGAGGTGGGGTTTAATTCCGCCGTGGAGTTCCTTGCGACGTATGCGGGAAATGCATCCGACCTGAAACCATATGTCGCGAATGCTCGAATCAACGAAGACATGAACCTTCGGCTGCAATACCTGGCCGGGCTGGGGGTGAACTCCATGGCCTTCCAGGGAATCTACCGCGATATTCTGACGTACCGCCGATTTCCCGAAGGATTTCTCGTCGGTACGGGCGGACGCATGGATGCCCTCCGGACTTTGCTTCGGCCGCGCGCTCCTTCACGCTAAAATCTCTTGCGGTCCTTCCTTCAGAAAATGCAAAAAATCCGCAGTTGAAGTGTGAGATTCGATATTCGAAATTGGAAGAACCGATGTGCCGTTAATCTGTTTCTTTGGCGAACGGCGAGTTGCCCGAAAACCTGAAACCGATTCCATTAGCGAATCGGCAGGAGCGCCCAGTTTACCGAATGACTGAGTATTCGAAAACGGGTGTCTGGACTACTCGCGTCGGCGTTTTCGATTCTGAAACGATTCGCTGCAATGACTCGACAGTTTCCGGTGAGAAGAATCGCTCGCCAGTCCTCTCGGAAACCCGCGCCGGAACATTCTCGACAATCACAAAGCGTCCATCGATTTCCAGAGTGTAAGTCACCTTCTGCTCGCCGAATCGCTCTTCCGAAACATCCTTCTTCATCCTAACCTCTTCGCTGTTCGTGACCGATCCATTCGGTCGGATCGGGTTCGTAGACCGTAATGATCTTAACCAACGGCCGGTAGGGATGACTGCATTGAACGTGAATCGCCTTGCCGCCCGTGCTAAAACCCAAGACCAGACAACTGTGCCCGTATTTGTCGTCCGGATAATCCTCGATCACTTTTCCGGTTCCAAATGCCTCCCGGATTTCCTGAACACTTATGCCCCGCAGAATCGTCTGGTCCACGGCGTGGCGTGAGAATTCAAACTCATTCGATGCCACCTTCACGCGAATCCACTCGATCAGTGTCATTGACTGATGCTAGTTCAGATACGGCAGAAGAGCAAACTCGGTGCCTGTGAGGCACGGTAAATTTGTTCTCAATTGTCTCGGGATCGAGTGACTGAAGTTCGAGTCATCCGCAAATAGTCAAAGACGAGACGGGTATTGACGGCGAGTTTGCGCATCATTCCGTGTGGCTTGTCAGTTTTGGTTTTTGAAAAATGGTAGGTGAAGCGGAGCAATTGGAGGGGGAGCACCATGGTATCCAGATTGGAAACTTGCGAATAGAGCAGAGGCCGGCCATCGGGCGCCCAGTCGCTCGGCGCTCCAATAACAGAGTCCACCGGCCGGCGCAAACACGATGACGCCGTCCGGGCTCCATGCACCGCCACGACCGGCCGGCGCATCGGCCAATATCGTCGGCAATCCGCCGCCAATATCAATCCGCTTGAGTTTGCCGCCTGCAAAGAAGCCAAGGGACTTGCTCTTCGGCGATCAGAATGGGTACCGGGCTCCTTCGGTACCCGCCAGCGGCTGCGCCGTCGTCGAATCGAGCGGTCGAAGCAAGAGGCGCTCCGCGCCGTTATCCGAACCCATAATCACGATTCGCCGTCCGTCCGGTGATATGGCGAATGAGGCGGGGTCCGATGTCGGCGCTGTAATGATGTCCAGGCGAGTCTCGGGGGCGTCCACGGGCTCAGCTTGGCGGAAGTACAGCACTGAAACAGCCGCGAGTAAAACCACCGCCGCCCATGCCGCGCGCTCCCGGAAGCGCGATGCCGCAGGCGCAGCGGAGTGGACTTGTGGTACGCATTCCGCCACAGTTCCAAGGCGATTGAGCCGAAGCAGCCTCGCATTGGTCCCGGTGGCCGCGGCAATCGCGTCCATGGGCGTCATGCCGCATGGGGTTTACGCAGCCATCTGGTCATGGCTGCCGATACCATCCCCGGTTCCGTCGGTCCCCAATCCGATGACCATGCCTGCATCATGAATTTCCCGAAGATTCCGGCAGTGGAGTTTATGTTACCTTGCGCACGTGGCCCAGCGGGGGCACACGGAGGATTTAATGCACGATCTGGCGTCGCGGAGACACACGAATCGCTCGTTGCTTCTAACGGCCGCATTGTTCGCCGTTGATCGCGGAGGAGCATTCCTGCTAGCACGAAGTTTATTCATCCTCGCGGCACTAGCGCCGTTGATCTCGGGGTGGCTGCCCGCCACGGACGCAACTGCGCAGGGAAGTTCGCAATGGTTCTCCGCATGGACGGTTTCACATAATGTTCGCGAGACGACCCCGGACCTCAGCAACAGCACTGTGCGAATGATCGTTCGTCCCACGATCTCGGGCACGTCGGTGCGTATCAAGATCGAGACCACCGTGGGGCAAAGCCCGGCGACGTTCTCGGGTTCGTGCATTGGTGTGTTGGACTCCGGCGCGTCGCTGGTCCCGGGCACAAACACGAAGTTGACCTTCAACGGCGGCGCCGGTCTCACGTTGCCACCAGGCGCGGGGGCGTGGAGTGACCCTGTGGAGTTTGATGTAAAGGCGTTCCAGAGATTGGCGGTGAGCCTCAATGTCGGCTCTGCGTCGGACATCAGTACGCACACTCTGGGCCTGGCCACAAATTATTACGCCCCAGGCAGCCGCGCCGCAGAAGTTTCGGGAAGCGGATTCACGCCAGTCCCCCCGAGAGCGGCAGGTACTACCGTCGACGCCTTCCCGTTCTACTGGCTGGCGGCGGTTGACGTGATGTCACCGTCGGCAACCGGAACGATTGTGCCATTTGGGGATTCGATCACCGACGGGCGTTGCAGTACGACTGAGAATGGCGTCGTACTGCCCGACAAATATCAGCGCTGGACCGATGTTCTGGCGATGCGCCTGGCCTCGATGCCGGTGAATGAGGCCAAGGCGATTGCCAACGAAGCTATCGCCGGTAACCGGCTCGTGTCTGGTGGCAACGGACCGTCTGGCCTGGAACGTCTCGACCGCGACGTGCTCGAGCGCGCTGGCCTTACCCACGTGATCTTTTTCGAAGGCACGAATGACATCACCGGGGGCGCCACGGCAGCGCAGGTCATCGCCGCCACACAACAGATCATCGACCGCGTCCATGCGAGGGACATTTCGATCATCGGGGTGACTATCGTTCCGCGAGGCAGACCCGAATCGTTGACGGGATGGACATCGGATATGGAGGTCCAGCGCATGGCCGCGAATGCGTGGATACGGACCCGCGCGAACTTCGACGCGATCGTCGACTTCGATCAGTTGTTGAGAGGCGGGCCCATTTATGCCGGAAGTGAGTCTATGAGGCCCGAGTTCAATTGCGACTACACGCATCCCAACGCTGCGGGTTACAAGGCAATGGGTGAGGCCATCGACCTTGGCTTGTTCAAGACCAGCGGCGGACGCAGGAACAATCGGTGAGCCGGTTAAAATTCGAGTGACGTTGATCGATCTCGGTCATGTGCATCAGGACGGCGGGAGATTCAACTTCGAGGATGGCGGCATTAGGCGGGATCGGTTTCCCTTCGTAGCGCATCTCATCCAGAATGAGCTTCACCGCTTCGCCGATTCGCTCCAAGGCTTCTTTCCTGGTGTTGCCCCAGGTGTAAGCGCCTTCAAGCGAAGGACAGTGGCCCGAAAATCCCGGCCGGCCATCCTCGAACTGATCGTCTTCGATAACGACTTTGAATACGTAGCTTTTCAAGGTTGTCCTCCCGCCGTCAGGATAGCACGGCGGCGGAGAGGGTCAATTCCGGCGCAGCGGCAGAAACCGCGGTGTAAATGTGAATGGTTGTCCGGCACTTTCCCCCCATCGCGGTGAACGTTCGCCCGGCGCGTCAGCGCATAAGCAAAATACTTTGCCGTCACCGAATTTACAGCGTCACGTCTCCGGAAGGTTCATCTTCTTCAGCAAGCCGGACCACCCGGGGGACCGGCGGAACACCGGCTCGAAGGGACGAATGATGACCGCGATGATCCCGGAGAACCGCTGGTCCACCGCCTTGCCCGCCCATTCCACGGCGGCGTCGATTTCACCGCGGACCAGATGGAAGCAAGTTAGCCCGGCCGCCTCTCCGTTGGAGTCGCCCCGCAGTTTAGCAAGCAACTCTTCGGCCTCCTTCGTTTCCCCCGCGTTCATCAGCGTCCCGGCCAGGAGCCCGATGCTGTACGGAGACCAGGGCGCACCGGCAAAGGCTCTTTCCGCGCACTCGCGAGCCTCGGGGTGCTGGCCGAGCTTTGAATGGAGCAGCCCCAGACCCACCGATCCCCACCAGAAGTGAGGATCGAGTTCGACCGCTTTCCGGCTCATCGCGATAGCTTCCCCGTCCAGCCCCATGCCCGCAAGCACGAACGACAGGACATAGTGCCACATCTGGCTCAGCGGATCTTCCTCGAGCACGCGATCCATTTGCCGCCGCGCCTCTGCCGCACGTCCCATCGAAAACAGATAAAAGAGCCCATACCACTGGCGCAGGTGACAGGAGATCGGGTCGCGCGCCATCGCCAGATGAAATCGCCGTTCTGCTTCCTTCCAATCCAGGTCATAGTGGCCGGCCACAATACCGAGCATGGCGTGGGCTTCGGGCAGGTCCGGATCGAGTTCCAAAGCGCGTTGGGCGAGCATGCGCGCTCGCGGCATGGCCTCCTGGGACGCCATGCCGCCGACCGAGGCGGAAGCGAGGTGGAAGTCGGCCAGGCCCACAT
>CAMAWS010000258.1 GCA_945861845.1 Candidatus Sulfopaludibacter sp. SbA3
TAGCGCCCATGAACAAGAATCCCTTTGCCGTCTCGATGGAAACCGAAAGCGGGACGAATACGACGTTCACGATGATCAGGAATCCGAAAACCCAGATCATCATTCCGGACGAAGCGATCTCAAGCGTCCGCTCGATGGTTCGTCCGGATATCAGGATGACGAAGGCCAGCAGGAACGTGAACAGTCCATAGTAGTAGAGCGCACCCGCGTCACCCGCTTCCGGGAGCCGGCCCGTCACGGCGGCAAACAGCGCTGACGCGGAAGTGGCGGCAAATGCGGGCCAGCCGATCTGCAGGCATCCCAGCAACACGTAAAGCAGGCCCGCCGGCCAGGCGCGGCGGCCGAGCCGCATGAATCCGGTAAAAATCGGCTCGCCGGTTGCGAGCGTGTACCGCATCAGTTCGATATTGAACATCACCTGGAGCAAAACCGAAACCGGCACAATTGCGAGGATTCCCACGCCGTACCTCAGGGCCGCGGCAGGGCCCAGTAGCCACTCTCCGCTGCCAATGGACGTGGCGAGCAGGATCGTGCCCGGGCCAATAACGTGAAGCAAGTTCCGGATATTGAATGGCGGAGCGGCCGGCAGTTGGGACTCGCTCCATTTCGGCAGCGCCATGAGTCAGCCCTTCATCTTTTTAGCCGCGGGTCGGCCGCGTCGCGCAAACCCTCGCCCACCAGGTTGTACGACGTTACGGTCACAAAGATTGCCGCGCCCGGAAATGCAGTCAGCCACCACCCGCTGGGAAGCAACTGGCGCGCGCTGGAGAGTATGGAACCCCAGCTTGCAGTGGACGGCGGAACGCCAAAACCCAGAAAGCTCAGCGTCGACTCGATAAGAATGGCAGACGCAATTCCAAATGTTGCCGCTACGAAAACAGGGGCCATCGTATTTGGAAGCAGGTGCCGAAACATCGTTCGAGCATCGCTTGCGCCAAGCGCCTGCGCGGCCACCACGTACTCGAGGGACTTCGCCCGCAGGAATTCCCCGCGGGTAAGCCGTGCAACAGTCGGCCAGTTTGTAATTCCAATCACGACCATGATGTTAAAAATGCTCTGAGGCAGGAATGCCACGACGGTGATGATAAGGAAGAATGTGGGAATCGTCAGCATGATCTCAATAAGCCGCGATGCAACGATGTCGACGACGCCGCCATAGTAACCTGCCAGCGCGCCAATAAGAATGCCGATGACAACGTAGATCGAGACGGCCACGAATCCGACGGACAGGGAAACTCGGGATCCATGCACCAGGCGGCTGGCGACATCGCGGCCGATATCGTCGGTCCCAAGCAGGTGTTGCGAAGATGGCGGCTGAATGGCGGAAAGAAGATCGACATTGTTCGGCGAATACCGAATGGGTGGAAACAAAACCCAGTCATCCTCGCCAAACTTCCCGGCGACTAATTCCTTGTACGAGATATTCTGAAATTCCTGCTGCCACTGTACCAAACCCACCCACACTGCATAATCCCTCAGAACCGGTGAATAGATTCGGCCCTGGTAGCTCATTACCAGGGGCTTGTCGCTCGCAATAAAGTCAGCTGCTATAGCAACGAAGAACAGCAACAGCACGATCGACAGGCCGGCCATCGCAACACGATTCCTTCGAAACTGCCTTACGACAACGCTCCAGTAATCTTCCGGCAGGCTCCGGGGAGCGTCCGCAAGGATGAACCCGGGATCAACGGGCTCGCGGTTCCCAACTTGAGTAACCGTTGGCTCAGGCGGCTCTTTTTCCATATCCAATTCTCGGATCCACAACCGTGTAAAGAAAGTCCGCTACGAGAATGCCAACCAGCGTCAAGAGAGCGCTCAGGGTAAAGACGGCCATGATAAGCGGATAATCACGATTCAGGACGGCTTCGAAGCTGAGCCTTCCCATGCCGGGTATCGTGAAGATTGTCTCGATGACAATGCTGCCGCCGATCAAGGCCGGAAGGAGGTCGGCCATGATCGTGATAATCGGTATCAGCGAATTCCTCAACGCGTGACGGTACACGACAACGCGCTCACTCAAACCCTTGGCGCGAGCGGTACGAATGTAGTCCTGGCGGAT
Organism: Candidatus Sulfopaludibacter sp. SbA3; assembly: GCA_945861845.1. Classification (GTDB taxonomy): domain Bacteria; phylum Acidobacteriota; class Terriglobia; order 20CM-2-55-15; family 20CM-2-55-15; genus CAMBFR01. The sequence continues at coordinate 2,060 of CAMAWS010000258.1, forward strand.
GACTTCCAGCATGCTTGCGCGCATGTACCGGGAAAGCGTGGCCAGGGTGTAGTAGGTCATGCATGTAACGGGAAGAATCAGGTGCCAGGCCTGGTCCACGACTCGCTCCCAGAGGGGCCAGTTCTCCGCGCCCACGGTCTGCAGGCCAAAAACAGGAAACACGTCCCAGAAATCTCCGCCACCGAGGAACACAATCGCCATCGTCGCCATCCAGAAGGGTGGCAACGAATACAGGGTAAACAGAAGGATGGTGGAGAACTTGTCGCCGAACGAATACTGATGGGTGGCGGAGTAGATTCCAAGAGGAATGGAAATCAGGTATGCCAGCAGCAAGGAGAGACCGCTCAACTGGAGGGAAACAGGAATGCGCTCCCATAGCTTCTCGCTGATCGGCCGGTGGTCGCGCAACGATTCACCGAAGTCGAGGGTCACGATGCGCTTCAGCCAACGCCAGTACTGAATATGCAAAGGCTGGTCGAGTCCGTAGATGGCCCGCGTCTGGGTGATAATTTCTTCCGCGAGCGCCTGGTCAGAAATACCCTGCGTTGCGTCGCCAAGCCTGAGAAGCGCCGGGTCACCCGGCGCAAGCTGGATAATCAGGAAAGAAATCAGGGAAATTCCAAGCAGGGTGGGGATGATCAGCAGGAAGCGCCTGATGAAATAGCTACGCATCCACTAACGGGTCGCCCCATGTAGCTGGGATGCTGTCGGCACGAACCATTGATTCAGGTCATATCCCGGCCGGACCGGTATCCACTGTATCCCCTGGAATCGCTTGTGATACACGGCTGCCTCCTGGTTGTACCAGAGGAACGTGTAGGGCTGCTCGTCGTGAACAATCTCCTGGAATCTCCAGTAAAGCTGTTTTCGCTTTTCCGGATCGAATTCAAGCCGCGCCTGCTCCATTAGACGATCCGCCTCCCCATTCTTGAAGCTGATGTAGTTCGAGCCTTTATTGGAAGCCGAACTCGAATGCCAGACCTGGTAAGGATCCGAGATCAAATCAGACGACCAGGCCGCCGTAGCCGCATCAAATCGATGCTCCCTCAAATTATCGAAAAACACATTGTTTTCCAGCACACGCTCCGTCATGTCGATGCCGACTTTTCGGAATTCTTCCTTCAGGACAGCAGCCAGAGGCGCCCCGGTTGAACTGCCCGTGCCAAACGCGAATTCAAACCGGAAATCCACGCCGTCCTTATCCCTGATTCCATCACCGTTCGAATCCTTCCATCCAGCCTCATCAAGCATCTCTGCCGCGCGCTTTGGATCGTATGGCAGCGCGTTGATATTCGGATTGAAGTCCGGTGACTGGGGGTTTAAGGGACCGGCAGCAATTTTCCCCAGGCCGAATCGCACCTTATCGATAAGCGTCTGGCGGTCGACCAGCATCGTAAGCGCCTGCCGGACCCGCTTGTCCTTGAAGAAAGGCCTCTCGGCGTTCCAGCCGATGTAGGAATAAATCGGAATGGAATACACGGTTTTTACATACTGATCATCAAACGCCCCGCCGCTGGTTTGCTGTGCGTACTGTACCGGCAAAAGCCGAGGATTCAAGTCGATCTCGCCAGCCTTGAGGGCGGTCAGGGCAGCGGGATAATCGGAGATCGGCCGGATGAGGATTTTCTCCAGATAAGCCTTCTGGCCCCAGTAGTCATCGTTTCGAACCAATACGATCTCTTTGCCGGTATCCCATTTTTCGAATTTGTAAGGCCCGGTCCCGATCGGAGCCCGGCTGTTGGAATGCTTGTTAAACGCTTCAGAGAACGCCCGGACCTTCGCGTCTGTCTTCCCTTTCGGACCGATGAGGTCCTCAAATGAAACTCCGTCCAGCAATCCGTCCGCGTCAAAAATGTGCTTTGGAATGATGCCGAGCGTGTTCGCAAGTTTATTTACCTGCAAACCATCGGGTTTGCTGACCCGGAAACGAACCTTCCGTCCTGGAATGACATCGACACCGGTCAAGGCGGTGAGATACGCGCGGATTGGGGCCGAGTCGACAAGTGGCGACATTGCGGCCTTGAAAGTGAAGAGAACGTCCTCGGCTGTCAGTGGCTTCCCGTCATGCCACTTCACCCCATCTCGAATCGTGAACACGTATGTGAGGTGATCTTCGGAAACCTCCGGCAAAGCCTCCGCAAGGAGCGGCTTGGTGAGGCTCCAATCCGAGGGGTTGTATCCCAGGAGAAGTTCGTAGATTTGTGAATTGTTCGCGCCCAACATCGCGTAATTGGAGACACCGGTTGTAGCTGTAATGGGATTCAGGGAGTCAGGTTCCGCTTCGTAACGAACAATAATCCAGTCACCCGCAGTTGGTGAACCGGATGCGGCGGAATCAGTCCTGGAAGCGGTATCCGGCCTGGTGCATGCCGCGGCCACTGAAAGGCCGATGAGAAGTATGACTAGGCTCAGACGCTTCATGTCGCCTCCTAATGCTGGGGAAATCCAGCGACGCATTATGACATAGCGCCGCGGAATCAATCAGGTCGTCACTTCTTGCGAAGGCGGGCGGCAACGAGCCGCAGGCCATCGAGCGTAAGGTTGGGATCAATGACTTCGATGAGTTTCGACTCCTGATGAATCAATGGAGCCTGCCCGCCGGTGGCGACGACGCGCACCTTGTCGCCAAGTTCCGCTTTCATGCGCGCAAGGATGCCGTCCACGAGCGCAACATATCCATAGAAGATACCGCTCTGCATACTGCCTACCGTCGTGCGTCCGATCACGTCCCTGGGTTTCTGGATATCGATTCGCGGCAGGCGCGCCGCATGCTCGTAGAGCGCTTCGGCGGAATTAACAATGCCGGGCGCGATCACGCCCCCGAGGTATTCCCCATCGGCAGTAATGGCGTCAAACGTCGTGGCCGTTCCAAAATCCACGACGATGGCGGGCGTGCCGTATTTTTCGATTGTAGCGACCGCGTTCACGATGCGGTCCGCGCCAACTTCACGGGGATCGGTATAAAGAACCGGGATTCCGGCATTCTCGTGCGTCACGAAGAACGGCTCCACGGAGAAATAGGCGACGACCATGTCGTGCAGCACAGCGTCGAGCGGCGGCACGACTGAGGCGATAATCACCGCGTGGATCTTGCTGGCATCCAGATTTTCCAGCGAGAAAAGGTTTCGCAGCAGGATGCCGTATTCGTCAAGAGTCCGGTTCTTCTGCGTCGAGAGGCGCCAATGCATGGTGAGCTTGTCGCCCTCAAACACGCCGAAGACGGTGTTTGTATTGCCGAGATCAATAGCCAAAAGCATAATGATGGAATTCTAAGCCAATATCCGGGGTACTGGGCCACTTTGAAATATTCGGACAAATTCTACCTGTGGGCGCGGGGCTTCAGCCCCGTGCCAGGCT
>CAMAWS010000259.1 GCA_945861845.1 Candidatus Sulfopaludibacter sp. SbA3
GCCAGGCGCACACTTTATCTTAAAGACGGCAGTTGAACCGCCAAGACGCCAAGAACGCCAAGCAGCACCAGGGTTTCTGTGAATTTATCGACATCACCTGATTGGTGAGCGCCAAAAAACCAAGATGCCCTTCGTGTTGCTTGGCGAACTTGGCGTCTTGGCGGTTCAACTGCTTTTTTCAGGTTCAAACAAACCGGTGAGAAATACGGGCTAAGCGTTCCAAACTGCAGGCGCGGTCTGTGACCGCGCACTATCCATCATCGGATGCTACAATCCTACAGATGAAAGAAGAACTCTCGCCGTAATGTCCCTCAAGAAATCGCCAAAAGTCGGATTCGTCAGCCTTGGCTGTCCCAAAAACCTTGTAGACAGCGAAGTGATGCTCGGCACGCTCGCCCAGCATGGCTATTCGATCACGCACAACAAGGAAGAGGCCGACATCATTGTCGTGAACACCTGCGGATTCATTGACAGCGCGAAGCAGGAATCCATCGACGCAATCCTCGAGATGGCCGAGCTCAAGACGCAGGGCAACTGCAAAAAGCTGGTCGTGGCGGGATGCCTGGCCGAGCGCTATCGAGCGCAGATCCAGAAGGAAATTCCCGAAATCAATTTCGTCTTCGGGCCCGACGAGCTTGGCCGGATCATGGAAGCCGTGCAGCTGGATTCGAGCGATGCCTTTCCAGACATATCCATAGACGCGCTCTACACGTCGAAAGAAGTGCCCACCATACCGAGAATTCTCACAACGCCCTCCTATATGGCGTACCTCAAGATCTCGGAGGGCTGCGACCACGTCTGTACGTTCTGCGCGATTCCGAGCTTCCGCGGCCGCTTCAGAAGCCGGGGCATTAACGATCTCGTCGCAGAATCGCGGCGCCTTGCCGGGCAGGGTGTCCGCGAACTGGTCATCGTCTCGCAGGACACGATGGCGTATGGCAAGGATATCGGCTTACATGACGGAATCACGGCGCTTCTGCGCGAACTGGTCAAGGTCGACGGCCTGCGCTGGGTCCGGTTCCTCTATTGCTATCCGAACACAGTCACCGCCGAACTGGTGCGGCTGGTCGCCGAAGAAGAACGCCTCTGCAAGTATTTCGACATACCGTACCAGCATGCGAGCCGCAAGGTCCTCGACCGGATGCTTCGCGGCGGCAATCGGGATGTATACGAGCGCCAGGTCGAGGGCATCCGGAAACTGATGCCTGACGCCGGGATTCGCACCTCGTTCATTGTCGGCTTTCCAGGAGAAACCGAGCAGGACTTCGACGAAGTGCTCACGTTTATCAACAACGTCCGTTTCGACAACGTTGGCGTGTTCCTCTATTCGGACGAAGAAGGAACTGGCGCGTTCGATCTCGATTCCAAGATTCCGCGCCGCACCTCTGTCCGGCGGCGGAACCAGGTGATGAAGCAACAGGCGAAAATATCGAAGAAGAAATTGCAGGCCATGATTGGCCGGCACGTGGAAGTGCTCTTTGAGGGACGTTCCGGAGAATCGGATCTCCTTCTGCAGGGCCGCATGGAAACGCAGGCTCCGGAAATCGACGGCCATGTGCTCATCAACGATACGAGCGACCGGTTGCCGGTAATTGGCGAGTTTTATCCAATCGAGATTACCGAGAGCCTCGAATACGACCTTATTGGAAAATTGCGGTGATCGTCCATGAACCAAAAAAAGCAGTTGAACCGCCAAGACGCCAAGTTCGCCAAGCAACACGAAGGGCATCTTGGGTTTTTGGCGCTCACCGATAAGGTGATGTCGATAAATTCACAAAAACCCTGGTGCGGCTTGGCGTTCTTGGCGTCTTGGCGGTTCAACTGCCGTTTTTAAGATGAAGTGTCCCACCTGCAAGCGTGAAACCGAGTATGAGAACAATCAATTTCGACCTTTCTGCAGCGCACGCTGCAAGTTGATCGACCTCGGCGCTTGGGCCGGCGAACGCTATCGGATGCCGACTTCTGAAAGACCGCCGGACACATCCCACGAGGCCAATGGCAACGAACAAGACGACGAGTAAGGCCCTCACGGCCGCTGACCGCGTTGCACTTGCCATAGCCACGGCCGGAGGCGCCGGGTTCATGCCCAAAGCGCCGGGAACGGCGGGGTCGGTGGTGGGCGTGCTTGCCTATCTCGGAATCGAAGGACTGCAGGCGGGTGCGTACTATCCGCATGTTATAATTTTTCTCCTCGTTGCCGGCACATGGGCGTCATGCCGCGTGGAGGCGCTCTACGGACATGATTGTCAGCGCATCGTGATCGACGAAGTCATCGGGCAGATGATCACGTTCGCAGCGGCGGCCGGCAGATTCCAGTTGCCGGCCATCTACATCCTTTTGGGATTCGGCCTGTTTCGGTTATTCGATATAACCAAACCTTTTCCCCTGCGCCGCATGGAAACCTTCAAGGGCGGCGTTGGAGTGATTGCAGACGATGTTGGCGCAGGGTTGTACGCCCTGGCGGGGCTGACATTGCTGCGTTACGTGTTCGGGTAACAAACTGAAAAAGTGAACGACATAACCATCAAGAACGTTATTCCTCGCGCCGCACTGCCCGGCGGCGAAGTGGTCATCGAGTTTTCGGGACCGGAACTTCGCGAAAGCACTCAGCCTGTAGTTCGTTTCGGAGACTTCGGCGCGCAGGTCACACTTGCGTCAAACGACCACGTCATTGTGAAAGTCCCCGAATCCTCGGCTGAAAACGGGACCCATGAACTGAGCATCGCCAGCAACGGCCACAGCAGCGTCCCGTTCCCATACGAAGTGGGGAAAAAACTCGCGGGAAATCTTCATCCCGTCGCCAATCCTGCAGTCGACAGCGAAGGCAACGTCTATGTCACCTACAGCGGGCGGCGCGGCCAGAAGGCCCCGGTATCGATCTACAAAGTGACGGACAAGGGCGCCGTCACGCCGTTTGCAACGGAGATCATGAATCCCACGGGACTGGCCTTTAATATTGCCGGCGACCTCTTCGTTTCGAGCCGATTCGAAGGGAATGTCTATACGATCGATCCGGCTGGCCGGACCAGCACCTTTATTGAAGGAATGGGAGTCGCCACGGGAATGGCGTTCGATCGCGAAGGGAATCTTTATGTAGGAGACCGGAGCGGCAACATCTTCAAGATCAACGCGGAGCGCGAGATCTTCGTCTTCGCCACGATCGAGCCGAGCATAGCGGCCTATCATCTCGCCTTTGGATTCGATGACTACCTTTATGTTGCCGGCCCCACGACCTCCAGCTTTGACAGCATCTATCGTATTTCGCCGAGCGGCGAAGTCGACCGGTTCTTCACCGGCCTGGGCAGGCCGCAGGGTCTTGCTTTCGATATTGAAGGCACCCTTTATGCGGTCGCTTCGTACCGGGGACGGCGAGGCATTTTCCGATTCCGCGATCCCGGCAAACCGGAGTTGATCGTCGCAGGCCTGAGCCTGGTGGGACTTGCGTTCGACTACGAGGAAAATCTCATGGTCGCCGACTCCGGATCGCTTTACCAGGTTAAGCTCGGCATCACCGGCAAGCCGTTGCCGTAGCAAATGCTATCCGCAGAAATCATCGCCATTGGCTCAGAACTGCTGACGCCGAGGTTCATCGATACGAACTCGATCTACCTTACCGAGCAGCTCAACGCGATCGGCATCCCGGTGGTCACGAAATCCATCGTCGGGGATGATGAGAACTACCTCGAACACGCAATTCGCGCATCGCTTCAACGGACGCCAATCCTGATCACGACTGGAGGCCTCGGGCCCACCGAAGACGACGTGACCCGCAAAGTCCTGGCCCGGCTTCTGCAACGCCAGCTAATCCTGAACAACGAAGTTCTCGCAAAAATCGAAAGCCGGTTCAAGGCGCGCGGCGTCGCCATGCCTTCCAACAACGCCCGCCAGGCCCTCGTCCTTGCGGGATCGGACATTCTTCCAAACAACCATGGGACGGCGCCCGGACTGTGGATCTCCCATGAGAAGAATCACATTGTGCTTCTGCCGGGACCACCCTCGGAATTGAAGCCGATGTTCGAACAGGCATGCCTGCCCCGCCTGCAGGAACTGGCGGGTGGCGTTGTGCTGGCGCGGTCCGTCTACCGCACCACCGGACTGGCCGAGTCGACCCTCGATGCCCGCATCGCCCCGATCTACACAAAATACAAGAACCCCGAAACCACGATCCTCGCCAAGCCCGGCGCGGTTGATGTGCGGCTGACGGCCCGCGCGAAAACCAGGCAGGAGGCAGAAATGCTGCTGAAAGAGCTGGGCGGGCAAATCGACGAATCGCTCGACGACTTCATATTCGCGCGCTCGGAACAATCGATCGAGGAGGTCGTTGGAATGCTGCTGGTGTTGAAGAACGCCACTATTGCCGTTGCAGAATCGTGCACGGGCGGGCTTGTTTCCGAACTGCTGACAAACGTCGCGGGCAGCTCGGCCTATTTCATGTCCGGGGTGGTCGTGTACAGCAATGAGTCGAAAATGGAGCTCACCGGAATCCCGCCGCTGCTGCTCGAAATGCAGGGCGCAGTGAGCGCCGAAGTCGCACGAGGCCTGGCGGACGGAATTCGTGAGCGGGCCAGGACGACCATTGGAGTGGGCATCACGGGCATTGCCGGTCCGGCCGGAGGCTCGCCCGAAAAACCCGTGGGCACCGTGCATATCGCAGTGGCCGCCCCGGCAGGAACCCAACACCGCCAATTCCTGTTTCCGGGAGACCGCCTTCGCGTGCGGCGCCAGGCGGCGCAGGCCGCTCTCGACCAGGTCAGGCGCCTGCTCCTGGCGATGTAACTTATGCGACTCTTCATTGCCATTGAGCTTCCTGACGAAATCCGCAAGGCGCTTTCGGATTTACAGAAGGAATTGGGGCCGGTAACGGACACGGCAAGATGGGTCAAGCCTGAATCCATTCACATCACCCTGAAATTCATCGGCGAAGTTGCGGAGCCGAAAATCGAAGAGATCGATTTGGCAGCCGGGGCAGTGAGCTGGAAGCCCATTACCGTGACGGTCAAGAACGTTGGCTTCTTTCCCGGCAACCTGTCGCCGCGGGTTTTCTGGGCCGGGATGGAAGCTCCCAGCATGGAGGGCCTTGCAGAGGCGCTCGATACGCGGCTCGAACGGATCGGCGTCGAGAAGGAGCAACGCGCCTTCCGCGGGCACATCACGCTTGCCCGTTCACGCGAGTCGCGGATCGATTCAGCGCTCGTGACCGCCGCGGCCAGGTACGAAACGCACGAATTCGGCTCCTTCATCGCGGATCGCTTCTTCCTGATCCAGAGCACACTCCGTCCCGAAGGCGCCGTTTACAAAAAGCTCAAGGAATATCCTCTCGCGCGCTCGTAGCGCGCACTGAAGTGTGACCGTGGCGCTACATTTCCGAGGTACGCTGTGGGCGCGGGGCTTTAGCCCCGTGCCAGGATCAAACAG
>CAMAWS010000260.1 GCA_945861845.1 Candidatus Sulfopaludibacter sp. SbA3
CGACCGCGAACCGTTCGCTGAAATGAATGCGGACCCGCGCGTCATGGAATTCTTTCCGAAGTGCCTCACTCGCGAGGAGAGCGATGAATTCGTGGACCGAACCGAAACCCATTTTGACATCCATGGCTTCGGACTGTTTGCGGCTGAACTGAAGGCTGGCGCGAAGCTCATCGGGTTCATTGGCCTGCACGTGGCCACGTTTCACGCGCACTTCACGCCATGCGTCGAAATCGGCTGGAGGTTGGGTTTGCCCTATTGGAACCAGGGCCTTGCAACGGAAGGCTCGCGAGAAGTAATCCGCTATGCTTTCGAAAGCCTGGGGCTGGACGCGCTCGTCTCGTTCACGGCTCCCCAAAATACGGCGTCACGCCGCGTGATGGAAAAACTCGGCATGACTCACGATCCTGCCGAGGATTTCGACCATCCCCGGTTGCCTGAAGGACATCGCCTGCGAAGGCATGTCCTTTACCGGCTCCGAAATCCGAAACTATCGGGATAACTCTGCAAAGATGGCAGTCATGTTCGCGCCTGCCCGCGCGATGCTGTAGTCCTTGAACTTTTCAGGCAGCTTGACTTCGGCCGCAGCCTGCTCGGGAGTTCTGCCGGCACGTTGAGCGGCGCGCGCCGCATCGAGGAACGCCTTGTTGAACTCGCCAAACTCAACGAAGTCGGACCATTTCATCAGCGTGCTATGGCCGGGAATGATTGTTCCGAGCACTAATAAGCGCTTCATCGTGGGTTGTTCTCCTCTCGAGCGTTACTTTGGCGCGACCTCGACGTTGCTGATCCAGTATTTTGATTCCGCACGAATGTAGGACACTCTTGCGGTTATCGTCTCTCCCGGCTTCAACTTTTGGAGGTCGGCATCCTCGGGAACCGGGTACGGCATGGTCATGGCTTCCATAAAGCCTTCGATCTTGCCGTGGTTGATGGTGGCGCTTTTCTGGGCCGTGTCCACGCTCACGACCTTGCCTGTGAGCGTAAATTCCCGCGTCTCGGACGGCGCCGGCTCCTGGGTGGCAGGCGCTGCGGCCGGCGTGGAGGCTGCAGGTGGAGCCTGCTCCTGACATCCGGCCATTAACATACTGAACAGAATCACGACGATGCAGTTTCGCATTTCAACCTCTCAGTGACATATTCCAGCGCCAAATTCCGCGCCGATTTCAGCCTATTCTAGACCGGCTGCCGCGCACTCTCCAGAGTCTTCTTCAGCATCCCGGCCCGGCCCGCATGGCAGATGTGCTGTTGAATTCCGCCATTCCTGCAGAAGCATATTTGAGCAGGTTACCGATGCGGCCTGTCTCTTTCATGAGTCAGGAAACGTCGTACTTCTGCATGTAATGACGGAAAGACCGGTACGACATGCCCAGCAGCTCCGCCGCTTTCACCTGGACGCCATTCGTCCTGCGAAGCGCTTCCTGGAGATAACTCTTCTGAACGCTTTCCACGTAGGCTTCAAGATCAAATCCTTCCGGGGGAAGATCCGCAACCGCCCGATGCCGATTGCCATTGGAAACGCTTTCCGGCAGGTGCAGCGCGGAAAGCTCCGCGCTGGTTTCCAGGATGAAGGCTCTCTCCATCGCATTCTCCAGTTCCCTGACATTCCCAGGCCATTGGTAGGCTTCAAGTTTCTTGAGGGCGTCATCCGACAGCCTTTCGATCCTGCGGCCCATGGTCGCGTTCAGGCGCGAGAGAAAAAAATTGGCAAGAAGCGGAATGTCATCGGGACGGTGCCGAAGCGGGGGTAGTTCGATGGGAAATACACTGATCCGGTAGAAGAGGTCCTCGCGGAACTCATTCTCCGCGACCATCGCCGGGAGATCTCGATTCGTTGCGGCGATAATCCGCACATCGACCGGGATTTCGTCGGAGCCACCGACACGGCGAATCGTGCGCTCCTGCAGCACACGCAGGAGCTTCACCTGCATTGCAAGGCCGGTATCGCCGATCTCGTCCAGGAAGATCGTCCCCTTGTCCGCAACCTCAAATAGTCCCTTCTTGTTCGCGGCTGCGCCCGTGAAGGAGCCTTTGACGTAGCCAAAAAGCTCGCTTTCCAAGAGAGTCTCGGTAAACGCGCCGCAGTTTACAGAGACAAACGACTCATCGGCTCGCGGGCTATTCAAGTGAATGGCCTTCGCCACTAGTTCTTTTCCTGTGCCACTCTCGCCCGTGATGAGAACCGTGCTGGTCGTGGAACTCACCAGCTCGATCATCTTGAAGAGCTCCTGCATGCTCCGGCTTTTCCCGATGAGGTTGCCCATGCCGTGCTGCTTGCGGAACTCGCGCCGCAAATAAGTGTTTTCTTCACGCAGGCGCCGGTTTTCGATCGCGCTGTACACAACCAGCTTCAGTTCTTCTATGAAGTTCTCAGTCTTGAGAATGTAGTCGAAGGCCCCCATCTTGAGCGCCTGGATTGCCGTCTCGGCGGTCGCAAACGCCGTCAGAAGGATGAACTGGCCGGTGAAGTTTGCGGTGGTGCGCAGGTCGCGGAGCAGATCGATGCCGGTGATGTCGGGCATCCGGATATCAGAGATAATGAGGTCGAATTCAGTCGCCTTCGCCCGAGCAAGTCCCTCTGCGCCTGTGGCCGCCACGACCACGTCAAAGCCCTCCTTTTTCAGGAAAATCTCAAGGAGTTCGCGGATGGAGCGCTCGTCATCGACAATTAGAATTCGTGCGCGAGTGGTTTGTAACATCATAAGTCAATAATGAAAGCCGTGCCGGCGCCCTTGCGTGATTTGACCGAAATTACCCCGTTGTGCGCATTTATGATCTGGTACACGATGGGTAAACCCAGGCCGGTTCCGTTGGGAAACGAGGAATGGAACGGCACAAAGAGCTTCTTCATGTCGTCCCGGGTAATCCCGACCCCGGTATCCTCGAAACGAATCTGAACGTTCCCGTTCTGCCTTTCAAGAATGATGTTCAACGTTCCGCCATCGGGCATCGCCTTGAATGCGTTGGACGCTAGATTATAAAAAACCTGGCGCATCATGCTTTCATCGACCTTTGCCGTGACCGGTGAGAGATTGGTCTCGATTCTGTGCGATGTTTTCAACTCTGAACTATTGCGCATCAGCTGCACGGTCTCGGAGATAAGCATGGAAAGGTCGACCTCGTTGGATCTGGGAACGGGAGGACGGGCATAAGCCAGAAAATCCGTAATCGTACGATTGAGGCGGTCTGCCTCGCGCGAGATGATGTCCGCAAGCTGCTGCTGGTCGGCCCCGAGCTTCAGTTCGGACTTGAGCAGCGAGAAAGAACCCGTGATCGATGCCAGGGGATTGCGAATCTCGTGCGCAATGCCGGCAGACATGGCGCCGATTGCCGCCATCTGCTCCTTCTGCTGCATCTGCCGCTCCAGCGATCGGAGTCCGGTCAGGTCTTCGAAACACCAGACGTTCCCCGCCGTCTTCTTTTCGTCGATCATCACCGGAGAGACCGAAAAACGAAGGAAAAGCTCTCTGCCGTCGTTCCGCGTGGTTGTCAGCTCGAACCGGGGCGAGCTAACGCTCGCAGGCATTCCCGGGAAAACTTCCCCCATCGTCATGCGCAATGCCTCGGCGGGCCCGCGGCCGGTAATATGCTCCGCGGCGCGATTGAAAAGGTAAATTCGGCCTTCCAGATCGCTTGTAATCAATCCACTGCCGAGGCTTTCCACGATGCGGTCGCTGAGGTCCCGAAGAAACGCGACCTGGCCGGTGGATTGTTCCAGTTGTACTCCGGTGCTTCTCAGGCTTTCCGAGAGGAAGTTCGAAAGAAATGCGACGGAACAGAAACCGAAAATGTTCAGGCTGATGATGTATTGCAGCGATGTCAGGTCGGGCCAGGCTGCAGTCGTCGACGGAATAAGCCTGAAATACGCAAGGTCCATGTGGGCAAAGTGGATCAGCGATGCCGCCGTCGCCGCCACGAAGGCGCCACGCCGCTGGAGCAGGATGCTGGACATGACGATTTCAAGGAAGTACAGGGGCCCGAAGTAGCTGTCGACGCCGCCCGTGCGATTCACAGTCCAGGTGATCAGCAACAGGTCGACCGCAATCTGGGCATACGACTGCACGACATAGGACTGGTTGAACCTGAGAAGGGTGAACCAGCACGCCGAGAGCGCGTAAACGGCGCCCAGCAGAACCAGCATGTCCAGGGAAGACTCCGAGCGGCGCGTGAAAAGCTCGGCAGTGACGAAAACGCTAAAAACAGCGACCCGAACGTAGATCAACCGCAGAAGCCAGCGTCTTCTATCCACTTATTATTTACTCAATTGGCCGACAAGGCTGAAAATGGGCAGATACATTGAAATAACGATGCCGCCGACGGTCACACCCAGGACGACGATCATTGCGGGCTCCATTGCAGTCATCAAGTCGCCAACCGCAACATCGACCTCTTCCTCGTAGAAATCCGCAATCTTCGTCAGCATTTTCTCCAATGCGCCGGCCTGTTCGCCAACGCCGATCATTGAAACTACCATTGTCGGGAAAACCTTTGACTCTTTCAGCGGTTCGACGATCGTGCGGCCCTGTTCAATTGCGTCCTTTACGCCGACAATCGCCTCTTCAATCACCGCGTTGCCTGCCGTCCGGGCGGTGATCTCGAGCGCGTCGAGAATCGGCACGCCGCTGGCGATCAGTGTGGCCATCGTCCTGGTAAAGCGGGCCACGGCAATCTTTCGCATCAGGGGACCAAAAATAGGCAGCTTCAGGATTATCTTGTCTACGCTATAGCGTCCCTTTGGCGTCTTGTAGTACGAGCGAAACATGGCTCCGGCAATACCAAAGCCGATAATTATAAAAAGGCCGTAACTGCCCACAAAAGAGCTGGCGCCGATTACGATGCGTGTTGGCAACGGCAGATCCACGTTCATGCTGTTAAACAGTTCCGTAAACGCGGGAACGACTTTCCACAGAATCAGCGTGATTACGCCTCCGGCAATAAGCACGACCGAGATCGGGTACACCATTGCGGATTTCACGGCAGACTGCAATTTCACGGCTTTTTCGATGTAGACCGATAGCCGCTGGAAAATAGTATCGAGAATACCGCCGGCTTCACCGGCCGCCACCATGTTGCAGTAGAGATCATCGAAGACTTTGCCGTTGGCTTTCATGGATGCAGCGAGGTTATTGCCGGACTCGACGTCTTTAAGGACGCCGTTGATTGCTTCCTGAAACTTCTTATTTTCCTGCGTTTCGGCGAGAATCTGCAGGCACTGGACCAGTGGCACGCCGGAGTCGATCATGACCGAAAACTGCCGAGTGAACACGGCCAGGTCCTTTGCCGTCGGATTCCCGCCGAACTCGATGTTTTTCCAGCTTCCAGCCTTCTTCTCCTCCGCGTCGTTGAGGAAAATCTGTTCACGCCGCAATGCCACGGCGAGCGCCGCCCTGTTATCTGCCACGCGCTC
>CAMAWS010000261.1 GCA_945861845.1 Candidatus Sulfopaludibacter sp. SbA3
TTTCATCGCGTATCTGCTGAATCAGCCGCAGCACGGGAGACCGCCTTTCGAGGACGATTGGTTCATCTTCCCTGCCAGCCACGTAAATTATTTCTTCCCTCTTCGCAATGCTTGCCAGCGACTGGTCCACAATATTCAGCTCGTCCAGCGCGGACTGTGCCGCGTGAAGCTGGCCGATGCCGCCGTCAATCAACACCAGGTCCGGCATGCTCAGGCCCTCGTCCTGAACACGCTTGTATCGACGGCTGACAACTTCACGCATGCTTTTGAAATCATCCGGCTCACCCGACAACGAACGAATGATGAAGCGCCGGTAGTCGGCTTTCTTCATGCGGCCATCTTCCCAGACGACCATTGAGGCCACGACATCGCTTCCCTGCAGGTTGGAAATATCAAAACATTCAATTCGCCGCGGGGCTGTTTCAAGATCGAGCGTTTCCTCGAGCTGATTGGAAATTGCGGCAGGCGATGGCGCTGCGGCGCGAAACCGCTGGAGAAACGTCAATTGCGCATTGCGATTCACCAGGTCCATCATTTCGCGCTTCACTCCGCGCTGGGGAGTCTTGATCTCGACTTTCCTGCCCCGCCTGCCGGAAAGCCACTGTTCGAGCAGCGCGCGATCTTCAAAATCCGACGGGACGTGAACTTCAACCGGAATGAAAGGGGCGTCCACGTAATACTGCTTCAGTAACGACTGGAAGAATTCGGCCGGGTCAAAGCGCTCCTGGTCTTCCCAGAAGAGCTCGCGCTTATCGACCACCCGGCCGCCGCGCATATGAAAGATCGAAACGGCAAGCATGGCTTCTTCGTGGTGGAAGCCGAAAATATCGATGTCGTCGTATCCGGCCGTCGCCATCTTCTGCCGTTCGGCAAGCTGCTCCATCGTCTGTATGGCATCACGATAGTGCGCGGCAAGCTCGTACTGTTCCGCCGCTGCCGCGTCATCCATTTTTGCGCGGAGCCGGTCGATGAGATCGCCCTTGCGCCCGTCGAGAAACAGCCTTACGTCCCTGGCTGCGTCCTGGTACAACTCATAGGTGGTCAAACCGTCGGAGCACGGCCCGAGGCACCGGTGGATGTAGTACTGAAGGCAGGGCCGGGGCCGCTTCCCGTCGATGTGGATGTTGCAGTTGCGGATCAGGAAATAGCGCTCGACCAGTTTAAGCGTCTTGCGGGCGAGTCCTGCAGGGAAGAACGGCCCGTAGTACATGGCCCCATCCTTGCGAACGCGGCGCGTGATCATCGCGCGTGGGAACGGCTCCTGGACCGTCAGCTTGATGTATGGGTAGGTTTTGTCGTCGCGCAGCAGGATGTTGTACCTGGGCTTGTGTTGCTTTATGAGGTTGTTTTCCAGCGCGAGGGCTTCGCCTTCGGTGTCGGTGACGATGAATTCCACGTCCGCGATGTGGACCATCAACTGGTCGAGCCGCTCGTCGAAGTTCCTGGAGTCCTGGAAGTACGTTCGCACTCGATTGCGCAGCGACTTGGCTTTGCCGACGTAGATTGGCTCGCCATCGGCATCCTTGTACACGTATACCCCGGGACCGGGTGGTATGCTTTGGAGCTTGGATTCGAGA
This sequence comes from Candidatus Sulfopaludibacter sp. SbA3, assembly GCA_945861845.1. Classification (GTDB taxonomy): domain Bacteria; phylum Acidobacteriota; class Terriglobia; order 20CM-2-55-15; family 20CM-2-55-15; genus CAMBFR01. The sequence continues at coordinate 1,578 of CAMAWS010000261.1, forward strand.
GTTGGATTCATTCAGAAGATATTTCATTGTACTTGAACGCGGGCGCATGGCGCCCCAGGCCGGCTCTGCAGATGAGAATTGAGAATTGATTATTGCGTAATGATTGATGCGCCTGGCAGATCTTGTAGTCTCCCAACGGCATTAATCATTACTCATCAATCAGTTTTCAATTCTCATCCGCGCTGATCACGATGCTCAAGGATTTCTCAACGAATCTCCAAGTTGGAGACAATGCGCCTCCCTTCGCGCTCCCAACGGCTGACCGCACCACGGTCAGCCTCTCGGACTACCATGGCAGGCCTGTGTTCATCATCTTCATTCGCGGCACGTGGTGACCGAATTGCCGCGCGCAGATGACTCAGGTTGAGTCCTCCTACCAGGAATTCACGAAGCGCAATGCCAGCGTGGTATTCATTGCGGCCCAGAAGATCGACGGCATGTTCAAGGGCAGGGAGCACATCCTGAAACATTCCTATCCTTTCCCGGTCCTGTTCGATGAATCCCGCGAAGTGACGCGCGCCTATGGCGTCTACCAGGCGCTGGGAGTAGACACTTACAACCTTGCCCGCCGGTCCGCATTTCTTGCCGGAGCCGGCGGGAAACTGTTGTGGATAGCCGTAAGCCCCCATCAGCGCGAAGCGCCATCGATTCAGGACATGATCGGGGCTATCGAACCTTCCGGTAAATATTGAAGCCTACCCGGAACGTGTCCGTTCCCTGCACTGCGTACTGCGCAGCGGTCATCGCCTCCTGGCGGGAAATCAGCAATTCGAACGTATGACGGAAAGTCGCAAATTGCATTCCGATCGAAGCGCCCGGCCGGTCCTTGAACTCGCCCCTGAAACCGTACAAGCGGGGAATGTATTCACCCACAACTGACGTCGAACGAAGGAAGCGAACACCGGCTCCCAGTCCGAGCGAGACGGTATGGTTGTGCTCGGCGCCGAACAGGAACTCCTGGGGCAGCCCGGAGTTCTCGTTCCGCGTGTTGAACGCGAACGTCGGAACAACGGCGAGAGAGACGCGGTCCGCGATCGTGTGCGTCACAATCGGCTGGATGATTGGAGAAAAGCGCTCCGAGAAATTCCGTTTTCCTTCCAGGCCTGCGCGCACGGCGAAAGTCACCGGGACAGACGGACTCTGGCGGGTGAGATGGAACATTGAATTGACCTCGATGGCTTGAGGACCGCGATTGCTTCGCGTGGCGCCGACTGTTATTCGATCCGTAAGGCCGACCCGCGCGCCATAAGACACAACAGCCGAACCATCAAAACCAAACAGGCCGCTGGCGCCTATCGAACCGGGCGGACAGTTCGCATCATGGAGTTCAAAACAGACGTGCTGCTGGAACCGATGCGAGATCTGGAAATCCACTCCGCCAGCGGGCACAGGCTTGCCGTTCGGCAAATTGACGATCTGCATTCCGAAGAACGCTCCTTCACGGGCGAACGCGTCAACAAGAGGCGCGCCCGGCCGCCTGGCTGTTGCGGACGCAGGCGCCGCAGCCGGTGCGGCCCCTCCACCCGATGCTGGTTGTCCCGGCGCGATGGCAGCGCGGCCATCAACCGTGCGCTCCGCGACGTTGACGAGCATCTTAGTACCGCCGCTCTCGACAACGACCTGCTGATTCATGGGGTCGGAGAAGTGAACGACCATCATTTCGCTGACGCGCGACACAGGGTAGGAAAACCTGTCCGGAAACTGTGCGCGCAGCATCGGCGTGATCATAGTACCGGCGCCTGCAAATGCCAGGCCAAAGGCATTTCGTTCGTCCCCGCCTGCAGCGCTCATATGACAGGTCATGCATCCATCCACTTCACCGCGCCGATAAGGATCCATCTGGAAACGCTCCAGGAACATGGGATAGGCGAACGCGGGAAGGGCAGAGAAAAGAAAAGACACCAGGAGCAATACGGCTTTGCGTGAGATATTCATTCCACCTCCACTGAAGTTGCGGCCAGTTTCGCTTTGACTCGCGCGAGCCAGACATTCGGAATCTTTTTTGTTTAGAAGCGCCGGTGTTTCCTTATTACCCGGCATAGTCGACTCCGGCTCGCGGACTGGTCCGGACTGGACAAGGATCGAGACTGTTATCTTCGATCCTCTGTATTTTGATCGCGTGATCTTCGCGGTGCAATGAATAGTCGATGGTTCGTGCAATTCTGGCGGGGTTTTCAGGAGCCAGGCTAGGCGCTCGGGGACGACTGCGAATCAAAGCTGCGAACCAGGCTGTCCGCCCAGTCTACCGAACGCAGGTATGCGTTGCGCATCTCGGACGCGCTGATACCAGAGTGTCCCATTTCGTCCCAGTCGGCCCGCTCGTATGAGAGCACAGATTCCAGAACAGACCCTGAATCGCCGCCGTGCGTCAACAGCGCATCACAGACATCATCGGCCAGGGGAAGCAATTCGAGGGCTTTCGTCATCGGACAATCCAGGAATCCATCAAGGGTCGAAAACAGGCCTACTGTGAAAAACGGTTCGGTGAGGCGAACGCCTGCATGGGCTGCCAGCAGTTCGCACATCTTCGCGCGGATCAGGCCTGTCGTCATCAGCTCCCGGGGCTTCTCATCAAGGCTGGCAAGCATGATGAGGCTGGCAAGCAGCCGAATCTGTTCGGTTCCGACCAGCCGGACGGCGTGATTGATCGATTGAATCGTTTTTGAAAGGGCAATCGAAGCGGAGTTGATGTACCGCAGTAGACGATAACTGAGCGACAGGTCCTCGCCGACGATCGTTTCCACATCATGCATACTGATGTTGGGCTGCTGCAGTTTGGCCAGGAGCCGGCATATGGCAATTCGATTCATCGGTACGGTGGCAACCGAGATAATTCTCGGACGGCAGAAGAAGTAGCCCTGGAAGAGGTGAAATCCTGCTTCCTTGCAGAATTCAAACTCTTCGTATGTTTCGACCTTTTCGGCAAGCAACACCTGCGTGCCGGCCCTCACGTTTCGCATCTGGCGCTTGAGTTCCTCACGTTCGATCTGCCGGATATCGACTTTCACAAAGTCGCAGAACGGGATCAACGAACTCAGTTGCGGCTGAAACACGTAGTCGTCGAGCGCAAACCGGTAGCCGGCAGCAGTTAGTTTCTGGAGCGCTTCAAGCAGGGCCGGCGTGGGGATGGTGTCTTCGAGAATTTCGAAGACAATGCGCCCTTTCGGCAGCGACTCACAATTTCCCGAAAGAATGAATTGGTCGGTGACGTTAATGAAAGCCAGGGCTGAACCCACGATCCGGTCGAAGCCGATCTCCAGAAATGAGTTCACGATCACCTGCGCCGTGGCCTGATCGGGATCGCCTATTGAAGCGGTGTTCGCATTCGAATCTCTAAAAAGCAGTTCATAGCCGAAAGTCCGCTGCGTGGATTCGTAAATCGGTTGCCTCGCAACCAGAGCTTCGGTATGCAGCTTGGATCGAATCGGTATGGCTTCTACGCCGATCATTCGCACCCTTTCGTGTTCATGGCTAGAGTGACTATCGGCAGGCTCAGACCTGAACTTTAGGGACAAATTCTTACGCACGTTCAAGTTACCGGACGAAGCCACAGGCCGGTCAGAGGTACGGCCTTTCGCACAAGGCCAGCCCCCGGCCCAAGACGCATAATCAAGTGTCACGTTCGTGGCTCAATAGGCAAAAACTGCGTCAGAACTTTGACGGATAAGACGTGCCGGTGATTGAACTAATCGATTGAAATCAATTACTTAGTGAATGGCAAACGAACTGCTCATATGGAAGCAGAGCCTAGGACGGGCTAAACCAGGGACGGAACAGCCAGGAAGGCTGAACGAAGAGCACGGATGCTCTGCAGCAAGAAGC
>CAMAWS010000262.1 GCA_945861845.1 Candidatus Sulfopaludibacter sp. SbA3
CCCCCTCGTAAAGCTTGATGTAAAGCTTGTCTGAACGGGAATAGACGTTCCAGTCGATACGGCGAAGATCGTCGCCGGGCATATACTGCCGGTATTCGGCAAAATCCACGCTGAAGCCCAGATAGGGCGAGCGGTGCAGCCCCGAAACGAAGCCCTCGACAACCGAGCGCGCTAGCAGCTCAAGGTTCTGAATTTTCATGAGAACCTTGGGATCGATAAAACGATTAGTTGGTCGGTCGGCGACAGGGGTACTCATTACTCTATGGTTATGACCCGTCGTCCCTGCATTCGCAGCTGCTCATGTATACCTATGCTGAATTTCATTAGTCTTTAATTCCCGATTTCGGTACAGGCACGACTTCCAGCAACCTCCTGATGATCTCTTCCGACTTTATGCCTTCCGACTCGGCGTGGAAGTTCGTCAGAAGGCGGTGCCGCAGAACCGGGAACGCGAGCGCCTGGATGTCTTCGACCGAAACGTTGTAGCGGCCGTTCATCAGGGCCCTGGCCTTTGCGCCTAAAATCAAGAATTGACCGGCGCGCGGGCTGGCGCCGTAGTTAAGATACTGCTTCACAAAGTCCGGCGGATTGGCGGCCGAAGGGCGACTCGCGCGAGTGAGCTGTACCGCATACTTCATCACCGATTCGGCAACGGGCATTTTTCGAACGAGCCGCTGGAACTCGATAATTTCGGGACCGCTAATTGTCTTTGAAAATTCGACCGTACGAAGCGACGTGGTCTGGCTCACAACCTGGATTTCTTCTTCTTCAGACTGATAACCGATCAGGATATTAAACATGAACCGGTCGAGCTGCGCTTCCGGCAGCGGATAGGTTCCCTCGAGTTCAATCGGGTTTTGAGTAGCGAGCACATAAAAAGGCTTTTCCAGAATGTAGGTGTGGCCTTCGATCGAAACCGACCCTTCCTGCATAGCTTCAAGCAGCGCGGACTGCGTCTTGGGCGGCGTTCGGTTAATTTCGTCTGCGAGAATGATGTTTGCGAAGATCGGTCCCCTCACAAAAACACGCGAGCGGTGGCCCGTGGCCTTGTCTTCTTCAATGATTTCGGTTCCCGTAATGTCCGCCGGCATCAAATCAGGCGTGAACTGAATCCTCTTGAAGTCAAGATGCAGCACCTGCGCAACCGTGGCTATCAACAATGTCTTCGCCAGGCCCGGCACGCCCGTGATCATCGAGTGGCCGCCGGTCAACAGCGACATCATGACCTGGTCCACAACCTCAGTCTGTCCGACTATGATCTTGCGAATTTCCTTATCGATCTTCTTTAGCTCGACATGAAACCGCTCTATTATCTCGAGTTCCTTCTGCTGTTCAACGCTGGTTTCCACAATCACCTACCTCGTATTTTGAGTAATAGTTCCAGAGCCGGCTCATATGATGGCGCGATCTCCAGGCTTTTAAGAACGTTGCTGCGCGCCTGGTCCCGCTTGCCTTCGCCAAAATTTGCCTCGGCAAGACGGTAATAAGCGCCGGCGCGGTCAGGAGCATTAAGAGCAATCAAGGTCTCATACTCCCGCGCTGCAGCGGCATACTGCTTCTGAGCAATCAAAATCTTTCCAAGCTTGTCATGAGCCCCCATGTCGAGAGGCCGGATATAAACGGAACCTTCCAGTGCCTGCCGCGCGCCCGGCACATCACCGCTCTCCTCCAACAGCCCGGCGAGCTTCATGAACGAATCGTAACTGACTTCGGAATACGTCGCGAATTTCTTCAGAACGTCGATCGCCGCCTGCTTGTTGCCTTTCTTCAAGTAGGCTTCGGCCAGCGGCTCATATGGATTGTGCTCGTCCGTATACTCCGGATACATCTCGACAGCCCGATCAAGCAGTTCAATCGCCTTGTCGGTTTCGCCTTTCTCGAGCGCCTCCTCTCCGGACGTAATCAACTCGCCGAAGGCCTTCGGCTCGATCGCCTTGACTCGATCGTCAACCCAGGCAAGGAATTGCTTGTCGAATTCTTCCACGCCGAGATTGAGCGCCTGCTGGAAAACCTGGGGCGTAGTGCGGCCTTCCTTGTACAACAACAGCATCCGCCGGATTGCCGGGAATCCAAACTTCTGCTCCACGTATTCGGATACGAGCGACGCCTGGTAATAGGAAACCAGGACTTGCTCAGGGAACTTCGGCCGGATAAAACCGTCGTTCAATTCGGCAATCGGCAGCAGCTTCTTATCCTTGATCGCCTGCAGATATTCCAACTTCAGGTCATCGCCCCAACCCGGGAATGCCTTTCGTTCCTCGAATACCGACAGGCCTTCGGAAAACCATCGCGGGACCTTGTGATCCGTCATCTCCAGCGTGATAACGTGCGTGAATTCGTGCCAGAGCGTGCTGCCCCAGTTGAAGCTGTCTGGTTTCCTCGCCGACGGCGAATCCATGACGACGACTTTTCCGAAGCACACACCAAGCGCGCCCAGTCCCGGCAACCCGAGAGTCCTCACAGCGAAATCCCCGTGATCCGGAAACATCTCGAAAACGATTGGAACTTCGGGCTTGAACTCGTACTTCTCGCTGAGATCTTTGTAAGCCTTCTCGAGCAAATCGGTCACATACGGCCGAAGCTGCGCACTCTCCTTCTTGTGCAGCATGACCTTGAAATTCGGAGTCTGGAATCGATCGAAATTCACGAAGCTGTCCAGGAGAGTAAGAGTGTTGACGTTCCACACGTTAAACTTATCGCCCGCGTAGGCCTGCTCAAGCATCTCCTTGCCGGCCTGTTCCTCTCCCAATCTCAGCAGGTTCATGCCAGCCAGTCCCATCGACCTGAAATCACGCGGATTCAAGCGAATGGCCTCGCGAGCAAACTCTACTGCCTCCTTGTAAAGGCGCAGCGAAACGGAATTTTCGGCAAGCGTGTAATAAAGGTTGTTGTAAAGCGGGTTCGTGCTGAGGACCTGCTGAACGGTACGCTCAAACTCTTCCTTGTTGCCACGAACGAAATGAATCGTTGCAGCCAGACTGAAAGCTTCGGCGGACTGCCCGTTCACGGCCAGCGCCTTTGCCAGCGTCTCTTGTGCCCTATCGTATTGCTCCGATTCGATCTGCTGTCCGGCAATGAACAGGTAACCGTCAAAGTAGTTCGGATTGACCTCCATGGCCAGCTGCACCGCCTGTCCGCTCTTTTCAGGATCGGTCAAGGCAAGCTGCCTGGCGAGCCCCAGGTTCGCTTCCGGCATCTTCGGATCAATCTTCAATGCATCCTGGTAGCTGGCAATCGACTCGGGCTCATTGTACTTTTCCGCCAGGAGATTGCCCCACGCCACGAATGCCTCTGCATTGCGCGGGTTGTTTTTCGTAATGAACTTGAAAACGTCGTTGGCGTCGTAGAAATACTCCATCGCCTGCATGGCCCCGGCCACAAGCACGAGCTCATCGTTGTTCCGGATGCGATCGTTCTGGAAATCCCGGATCAGCTTGCTGTAGATGGCTTCCGCATCCGCGCGTTTTCCTGTGTCCGCCAGCGCCCGGGCCTTTTCGTAATTGGCCGGCACGCCGACAACCGGATTATTCAGGATCGAATCAAAGTGGGTCAGGGCGCGGGCGTAGTTCCCGATCAGGTAGTTCACGCGGCCTGCAGCAAGACGCAGGGGTCCGGCAGCCGGATTGGTTTCAGACCATGCTTCGAAGCGCTCGCGGGCTTTCGTGTATTCGCCTTGCCGGGTCCATGAATAATAGAGAGCTTCAACCACTTTAGGATCGAGATTTCCACCAGCCACCGCCGACTCGAGAACAGATGCGGCTGCGCCGTAATCGCCAGTGCGGACCTGCTCCACAGCCCGCCCGGCATCGGATTGCCAGAGGGCTCCGCAGCTGAGCAAGAGGAAGGGGAGCAACAGCAGGAGCAACTTCGAATCTGGAAATGCGAAATGCGAACGACGAAACCAAACGGGGAATTCGAAGCTCGAAATTCGAAATTCGAAGCGTTTTCTCATTTCTGGCCCTCCTGAGCCCGAACCTTCTGGTTTTGAGTTGCGAGGTCTACGAGCAGGTCTTCCATCTGCCGCTCGTAATCGGCTTCGGGCATAGCGCCCTTGAGAAGCCGGAGCGCCTCTATCTTCTGCTCGATTTCGCGCTTCTGGTTCAAGAGGGCTTGCAGGCGTGGATCCGATACCACGACCGGGCGGTCGACGGCAATAATCGTCGTTCGCGCCAGCTGGGGCACGGCCTGTATCGCGGCTCCTGTCTTGGCGCCCCCGCTGTCGGAGATCTGCGCGTGTTCAGTGGCAAGCCGGCCTTCCTCCTTATAGAAGCGCTCGACGCTGGCACTAGCGTACTTGAAAGCTTCCCAGACGGAGGTCTTCTGGTCCTTGTCCTCATCGCTGGCGGCATTCTGGAGAGCATCCAGGAAATGCTCATAGAAGACGGTTTCGTTGCCTTCGCTTCCGCTGCGAGTGGCCGTAATAATCACCCGATTTTTTCCGGCAAGCGTTTCTATGGCGCCGCCGCTGGCGCTTGTGGCGTTAACAACCACGATCCGGCCCACATTCAGGCCCGATAAGAACTGGTTGTATTCCGCCGCCGTGAGATCGCGTCCAAAGATATTGAACTTGTAGTCCGTGTCGAAGCTTCCGTGCCCAATCAAGAAGAAGAAGAATGTATCCAGAGGCTTGAGCTGCTGTTTCAGCGTGGCGAATGTCTTCTGGATCTCCGCGGCTGCCGTACCCCGGTCCGACAGGACGAAAACACGATCTGACGTAAAGCCGAGCTTCTCGGTCAGGACCTTCCTCGTGGTATCCGTCCAGGTCTTGAACCTCTCGGCGTGTTCCGGCGAACCCGCTACGCCGCTGATTATGAGAGCGGACGAATCAGCCAGCGCACTGGCGGGCAGCAGGAGAATAAGGGCCAGGATGCAGCGTGCAATCATGCCATGCTCCTTCGTTTTCTCCATAACCACTCGGCGGCAAGCGTCGCGCAAAGCAGCATGAACAGGATCGGTACATCCCAGAGTTCCTTTTGTTCAACGAAGGAACTCGCTCCTTCAACATAGACCGCATCGTCAGGGACACTGCCAAGCTGCGAAAGCGGATAGTACCGGCCCCCAGTCTGCTGCGCTACGGACTGCAGGGTCCGGGCGTCCAGGGAAGCATTGTAAAACTCGACCGGGCGGTCCTGAACCTGGAATGAATGACGGTATGTGCCCAAGGTTTCGGTGCCCTGGGTCGCAACCAGTTCGACGTTGTAGATGCCGGGCTCGGTCGCATTGATCTCCGCCTGATACGTTCCGTCCTGGGCGCCGCTCCACTCCATTGCAAGAGTTTCAGTCGTCCCCGAGGGAGTGGTCACACGGGCAATTGCCCGGGCATTGTTCATCCGATCAAACGCCTTGTTCGAGACATCCCCGGTAAGCCTTACAGACTCACCCGGCAGATAG
>CAMAWS010000263.1 GCA_945861845.1 Candidatus Sulfopaludibacter sp. SbA3
GAACGTTTGCGCGAGGCTTCGCTCGTTATCGGCACTATTTGTGTGCTGCGCCCTGAAAAAGACCTCCCCACTTTGATTGAGGCCTTCGCGCGCGTTCGACACCTCAAAGCGGGATTGAAACTGATCCTTGTGGGCTGGGGCTCGGTGCAGCCGGAACTGGAAGCCTTGAGCGCGCGGCTTGGGCTGGGAGAAGATTGCCTGTTCGAACCGGCGACTTCGAACGTGCCGTTCTGGATGCGCGGTATCGACATCTTCGTGCTGCCTTCGATTTCGGAAGCTTTTTCAAATTCTCTACTTGAGGCCATGGCGTGCGGTTGCTGTCCGGTCGGTTCCCGCGTGGGAGGAACGCCTGAGCTGATTGAGCACGGAAGGCGCGGCCTGTTGTTCGAACCCGGGAATGTCGCGGATCTGGCGAATCAACTGGCCTTCGCGATCGAACAGGAGCCGCGGCGTAAGGCGATGGCGGCAGAAGCGGCACGCTTCGCCCGGGAACAGCTTTCTATCGAAGTCGCCGTCGGCCGCATGGAGAATTTGTACGGCTCGCTTATCGAAGCGGGCGGCGGCTGAGGGGGAGGCGCGAATATCGCGATTCAATGCGGCACCCGTATCATCCGATGGCCAATTTGCCCGTGACCTGCTTGCAGATCACGTTCTTCCATCAGTTGCCGTTTCAGCAACCGCTGTAATTATCATTGATCCGGTATCGAGTGCCGGCGGGCTTCGTGCTCGAAGAATTCAAGAGCGGTCACACCACAGAATCATGGTTGCGGCGGCTGCTACCAGCTCCGAGGAGTTCTTCAAAGCCCAGGACGTGTGCGACGACTATACGCGCAAGACCGGGAGCATCAACTCGAAATTTTAAGGCGTCTGGCATTCAGGTGCTTTTTGCCGTCGCCGATTCCCGCCCCATCCGCTACTTGAAGGGCGGGGACAAATGCGCTGCCCGCCCGGGTTAGAAGCATCGCCGGTGACCATGAGCCGCGATCCGTTGGCGATCTTTGAACGATCCTCAGCCCTTCCGGCCCAGACGCCGGGAAATCCAACTCACCGCAGCTCCCCGGTGCTCAGGTTCCGCGCAGAGCAGGAAACCGGCCGTGTAGTAAACCGCAGCCAGCAGGCCCAGGACAAAGAACAGCTCAGGCCAGTTACGTCCGGCAACCCAGTGCGTCCGGATCGCGCTACCGAGCATCCATAGCGGAATCGCGAGAGCAGTGGGTCGAAGGTAAATCTCCCGCATGTAAGTCAAGTAACTTGCGTCGAGATTCCGGCAGAAAAGCCATGGAGTATAAAGACCGCGGTTCAAAACCAGCAAGAGCGAGGTCCAGATCGCGGCGCCAAAAATTCCGTAGCGCGGACTGATGATGAAAAGGCCAATTACGCTGAATGCCGATTCGAACGTCAGGCTGCGGGCGAAACGCTGGTGTTTGGCGATTCCATAGAGAATGCAACTGGAGCAGAACTGCGCGGCCGCGCCGAAGGATAAGGAAAGGGCCATTACCGGCATCAGCCGGGCGCTGTTCACGGCGAATTCCTGGCCTACCCAGACGTAGATAAGTTCCCATCGATAGACACAGAGAAAAACGGTGAGCGGCATCGTAAGGATGTAGCAGTAGCGGTTCCCGAAAGTGCCCATCCTGACGATCTGCGCGGTTTCTCCACGCGCGGCCATTTCAGTGGCGTTCGGTGTCATGATGGCTCCGACCCGCGAGACCGAATCCATGGCAACCTGTAGGAAACGAGTGGGGAGTGAATAGAACCCCACGAACCGGGACGGCAGGAAGTGGCCGACCAGAACCGGTACGCCCTGATTGAGAAACATCAGGGAAACGCCGGCGACGACGGTGTGAAATCCGAAATGCGCCATGTCTTTGGCGCACTGCCAGCTGACAAACCTGCGGGATAGTTGCAAGGCCGGGAAAGCGCGCCGGAACACCGGATAGGCCACCGCATATGCGCCCAACTGCGCCGCAACCAGGGTGACGGCCATTTGGACAGGTCCATAGCCGAAGTAGAGGAGAAGACCCCATCCAGTGGCCCGGACGATGGAAGACGCCATCCAGATGGTGTTGTTCACGCGGAAAAGGCTGAAGGATTCAAGGCCGCCGCGGAATACGCCCACAACCAGGCTGACCGACCAGCCGATCCCCGTGATCAGCACCAGAGTCGAAAACTCGCCTCGATAGACTGGGTCAAGCTTGAACAATCTTTGCGCATAAGTGAAAAGTATCAGCACGACGACGATCGACGCGCTGGCGGTTACAGAGAAGATGGCGAGGCTCGTGTTAATAGCGCGGTTGACGCCGTCGTTATCGCCCAGCGCGTGAGCTTTGGCGGAAAAATTGATCAACGCGGATTTGAAACCCAGGTCGAACAAAAGGAGGTAATCCGCGACGGCCAGCACCAGCGCCCAGATCCCGTACCGATCGGCTCCGAGCTTACGAATCATGTACGGCGAGAGAACGAAACCGATGAACAGATTGACGCCGACGGCAAGCCAGCCTGATAACACGTTCACGAGCAAGCGCTTAGCACGTCTGGGCGGTTCCGCGCTCCGGATGGGCTGCGCGTCTTCGGTGGGATCCATCAACAGTCTTATCGTATACCCTATGGAAAATAGCGCAAAATCGGCAAATATTGGGTACTGTATTACAATAGTATCTGCATTCGCGTGCCGAGGGAGAGGCGCCATCCGCTAAATGAAGATCCACCAGGAGGAGCTTGCCGACGTCGACCGGTATCTCCAGAACAACGCACATTGGACGCTTGAAGCTCACCGCCCGCACTTTGACCGTTACCTGCGGCCAATAAAGCAATACGTCAAAGTCGACCCCAGCACGAAGATGCTGGAGGTTGGAACGGGGACCGGCTGGTTTCCGACTCTCTGTAGTATGGACGGTCTGCAATGCCGGGGTCTGGAGATCAGCCCGCAATTGATCGAGTACGCGCGCAAAACCGCCGCCGAATACGGAATCGAACCGGATATTCACTTAGGGAATCTGGAAGATTTCGACATCGGCGAGTGTGAGTACGACGTGATCGTCTGTTCCAACGTATTTGAGCACGTGGAATACTGGCGGACCGGCGTAGCCAAGATTTTCCGCGCCTTAAAGCCAGGCGGCGCGATGTATTTCGAATCCACCAACAAGTTCAGCTTTCAATCTGGAGAATACGACGGCTTCCCGCTCTACGGCTGGCTTCCGGACCGGATGCGGTACAATCTCCGGACTGCGGTTCATGGTCCGGACATCATGAAGTTGGGCATCGATTTTCATCAATTCACTCACGGCATGCTGCGGAAGGAATTCAAGAAAGCGGGCTTTTCGAGAATCTACGACCGCGTGGAGATCGCGGCCGAGGAAGCTGTCAGCAGCGAGCTACGCCGGCTCGCCGTGCGCTGGTCGAGAAAATCTCCGGTAATCAAAGCTCTCGCTCTAACTTTCGCGGAAGCCACACGATTTATCTGCATTAGATAAGCGATAGTAAAAGTAAACCAACCTGGATTGAGCCAGCCACTGCGTGCGAGAATGAATGCCGAAGGAGCAGGCAAGTGATCACCAGACAGGCGCTCTCCATCGTTTACCACGATGTCGTCGAGCCCGGCCAGTCCGATGCCAGTGGATTTCCGGGCAAACTGGCGGGGCACTACAAACTCGACCGCGCGGATTTCGTAAGGCACCTTGAGGCCATTCATGCGGCCATCGGGAGCAAGGGCGTCGACACCACGGATGCCCTCCACAACCACGCGGTTCGTTTGTTCCTCACGTTTGACGACGGTGGATCGAGCGCCTATTCGCCGATCGCGGACAGCCTCGAACGTTTCGGCTGGCGCGGTCATTTCTTCGTGACCACGAATTACATCGGGACGAGAAGTTTTCTTTCAAAGGAGCAGATCAGGGAGCTGCGCCGGCGCGGACACGTGATAGGAAGTCACTCGGCGACGCATCCGGGAAAAATGTCGGCCTGCGATTGGGACCAATTGGTGGAGGAGTGGGGGGTGAGCACGGTCGTGCTTGCGGACATTTTGGGAGAGCCGGTAACCACCGCCGCGGTGCCCGGCGGCTTTTATTCGCGAAAGGTTGCAAGGTGCGCCGCCGCGGCCGGTATCAGGGTGCTTTTCAACTCGGAGCCCACCATGGTTCCACACCGTGTCCACAACTGTGCCGTCATGGGCCGGTACGTTGTCCTGCGCGGCATGCCGCCCTCTGTTTCCGCGGCGCTCGCCTCCGGCCGGCAATGGGAACGGACCCGCCAAAGCCTTGCCTGGAGTATCAAGAAACCGCTCAAATCGCTGAGCGGATACGCCTGGCTGCGGAGAATGTGGCTGAACACCGTATTTCGAGAAAAGGAATAGCAATGCTTACCAGGCGCGCTGTGATGACCGCGCTTGCGGCGCATCCGGCAGCCGCGCCGCGATCCGGACGCAAGCCGAATTTCCTGTTCCTGATCGCCGACGATCACGCCGGATACGTCCTCGGCGCGGACGGCAATCGCCTGGCCCGGACGCCGAATCTCGACCGGCTCGCCTCCGAAGGAACCCGTTTCTCCGGTCACTACTGCAATTCTCCGGTCTGTACGCCATCGCGGCAGTCGATTCTCACCGGGCAAATGCCTTGCATGGCGGGCGTCACGGTTCTGTCGACGCCCCTCGCCGAGGATAAGCCCACCATCGCGAAGCAACTGCGCGAGGCAGGCTACCGGACCGCCGTTTTTGGAAAGATGCACTTCAACCGGCAGTCACGCGCGGGCATGCACGGCTTCGAATCGCTGATGACCGATTCGGACACGGCGAAAGTTTACGCCGCGCGCGTGCGTCCGAAGCCCGCCCCGCCCGAGGTTCGCGTCAAGCCGCCATGGAAGCCGTTTCAAGACCCGGCCCGCGTCTGGCTTAACGCGGAAAAGCTGCCCTACCCACGTTACGAAGAGGACATGACCGGCACGTTCCTCGCGCGGGAAGGCTGCCGTTTCATGGAAGAACACAAGGGCGACCCGTTCGCCCTCTGGGTGAGCTTCCTCGAACCACACTCGCCGTTCGATTTTCCGATTGAATACACAAACCGTTTCGCCCCGGCTGGTTTCTCCGTTCCCCGCGTGGGACCGGAGGACGCCTGGCAAATTCCGCTGATCTTCCGCGGTCTTTCGGATGAAGAGAAACGCGGTATTATCGCCGCCTACTACACTTCGGTCAGCTTTCTTGATCGCAACGTGGGCCTGGTGCTCAATAAATTACGCGAACTTGATCTTGAGCAAGACACGCTCGTCGTCTACATGGCGGACCACGGTTACAGCCTGGGCCAGCACGGACGTTTCGAGAAGCACTGCTGTTACGATCCGGCTCTGCGCGTGCCGCTGATCATGCGATTTCCTGGCCGCATCCGCCG
>CAMAWS010000264.1 GCA_945861845.1 Candidatus Sulfopaludibacter sp. SbA3
TCATAGGCCGCCCCTCATGATCTGATCCTCGAGTCTCATTTTCAATTGCCGCGCTCGCTGCATGATACCCTCCAGCCGTTCCTTCTTCCGCTTTTCTGCTTCGGCCTTTCTCAGCAACTCCCGATCTTCGAACTCGACGATTGATTCCATGGCCGCTACCAGTTGCCTGTCATACAGGGCCAGCGCGCGAGTGTAGTCTTCGATGGCATCGGAGTACTGGCGCCGCTCGGAACGAATCACCGCGCGCGAGAAATAAGCGTCGGCATGGTTGCGGTTTCGGCGAAGGAGATTCTCGAACTGCTCGAGCGCCATGTCCATGTTTCCCTGCCGGAAAAGAACGGAGCCGAGGGCATATACGGCGTCCGGAAAGTTCAGGACATACTTCAGCGATTCTTCATACTGCTCTCGCGCTTTTTCAAGATTGCCCCGGGCAAGCCAGACATTGCCACGGTAGTAATACGCTTCGTAGCTGGCCGGATTGATCTCGATGGCGGTGTTGAATCCTCTTTCAGCCTCGTCAAGGCTGTTGCTCTGCAGATAGCTGAGGCCGAGCCGCAGGTGCGCCACTTCATACCGCGGATTTTGCTGCACTGCGGCAACGTACTGCTCCCTCGCCAGTTCGTTTTCTTCGAGCCCGGAGTAGTAGTCTCCCAGAAGAATGCGTCCTTCCAGGAATTGCGGGCCAAGTTCAACGGCCCGCCTGTACAGGTGGGTGACGTCCTGTTGTTCGTCCAGCGCGGATATTGCCTGTGCCAGGCCGATGTACGAACGGAAATGCCCGGGACTCAGTTCGAGCGCCCGCTCGAAAGCCGACTGCGCTGCCGGATATTCCCCCTTAACCAGGAAATAATTTCCAGCCTCGTATTGGATCAGCGCGAGATCAGGGTTTAACTCTGCGGCTTTCAGGATCGCATTCTCCTGCCGGTTCGTCGTGGGATTGAGCTTCCAGCGGACAAACCAGTTCAATGGCTCATTCGGTTCCAGAAGTATTGCCTGGTTGATCTTGTTCAGGACCGTGCGGTCGCGGACCGGTCCGAAATCATCCAGCGACCGGAACACTTCCAGACGCAGCGCGAATGCGCTTTCAGGCGCGCAGAGCGGATCCGCCGCCCTTTCCCATGCCGGCCGGAAGTCTTCATAGTTCAGTTTCTGTTCCAGGGCGAGGAAGAGATTCGATTCGGCGTACATGAGCTTGTAGCCGCAGTTGTCCGGTTGAAGCTCGGCTGCACGGCCAAAATGATCGATGGCCCGCAAGTACCCCTGAGGCGTGAATTCGTGAAGCGAGAGAAGTCCCTGCTCATTCTGGATACGGTCTTCAGGGATGGGAGGCGGCGGTGGCGCAACAGCCAAGGGCCGTGTTTTTGCGCACGCGCCAAGAGCCAGGAAAAGCACGACGAGTCCCAGGCTCAGCAGGTCCGACCCTCGACGCATGGAGCCCGCCCCGAACTTGCTCTTGATGTTATCCATGGTATGGCCGAGCTTGTCGCGCCGATCCGTTCCTGCACTTGCGGCATCTTCGGCGTTGAAGAGCGCCAACTGCGCGCTGTCGCCGTCGCGATGCAGATCGCCCGCGCTTACTCCGATCAACCGGATCCGTTCGTCCAAAGGGAACTGGCCGAACAGGGCGCGAGCTTCACGGGCGATCTCCGTTCCGTCCTGTGCGGGGTTTGACAGCGAGTGCTGCTTCGTGTGAGTCGAGAAGCTGGCATAGCGGAGTTTCAGTGTGACTTTGCCCGCCCGGTATCCCTCCTTGCGAAGGCGTTCGGCAATACGGTCGGAAAGTTCAAGGATCGTGCGAAGAAGCAGTTCGCGATCGTTGGTGTCCTCATCGAAAGTGGTTTCGCTGCTGATGGATTTGGGTTCCCAATTAGGAACCACGGGCCGGTCGTCATTGCCCCTGGAAAGCTGGTAAAGATGTTCGCCGAGTCCGCCCAGCATGCGGACCAGCGATTCGCGCGAACTCGACGCAATTTCGCCTATCGTGCGCAGGCCCTCCCGCTGAAGCCTCTGCTCGGTCTTGGGTCCGACTCCCCAGAGCCTGGAGATTGGCAGGTCATGGAGGAACGATTCGATGTTCTTTTCTTCAACGATGACGAAGCCATCCGGCTTCTTCAGGTCTGACGCAATCTTGGCCAGGAATTTGTTTGGCGCGATCCCCACGGAGGCGGTCAGGCCGGTGGTTTCGCGGATCTCCTTCTTGATGGACGCGGCAATTTCCCGCGGCTGGCCGAAGAGCGCGATGGAACCGGTAATATCGAGAAATGCTTCGTCGATGCTGAGAGGCTCCACCAGGTCCGTATACCTGCGGAAGACACTCATCACCTGTTGGGAGACTTCGGCGTACCGTTCCATCCTAGGCCGCACATAAACACCATCCGGACACAGGCTCCACGCGCGCGTGATGGGCAATGCCGATCTCACGCCAAACTTTCTTGCTTCGTAGGAACACGCAGCAACGACGCCCCGGCCCTTGCCGTTCCGGGGGTCCGCGCCGACTATGACCGGTTTGCCCATGTACTCCGGATGATCGATCTGCTCGATCGACGCGTAGAACGCGTCCATGTCGATGTGGAGGATAAACCTCATGTTGTTAGATGTGATACATCAACTGGCGAGGGTTGTCCCGCGCCCGGCGGACCAGGTCTTCGAACGTGACGTAGTTGAGGACGGATGCGATGGCGCGGTCCACGTCTGCCCAGATCGGCTTGAAATGGCATGTGGTTTCCCGCTCGCAGTTGTCTTTAAAATTTCCTGACTCGAGACACGAAAGTTGAACGAACGGGCCGCTGATGGCGTGGATAACGTCGCCGACTGTTATCTGGTTCGGCTGCCGGGCCAGTACATATCCACCCTCGGTTCCGCGCCTGCTGCGCACGATATCGACCCGTTTCAGAATCTGCATGATCTGAACCAGGAACTTGATCGGTATCCCCTGGCGTGTGGCGATGTCCTGCACTCGAACCGGCCCCTCGCCCTCGAAATTCAGCGCCAGCTCCAGCACAGCCGAACATGCATACTCGTCCTTGGCAGAAATCTTCATAATTGGGTGGCCAGAATAGCACAGGAAAATCGGGGCCGGACGGGTCCAGTCCCCCAGGAGTTCAAAGCGAATTCACGGATAGTTGAAAGTCCGCATTCTTCCAGCCGTTCTCGAAACGTTTCCGGACCTGGTCCGCCTCAGCCTTTCTGGATTGGCTTTGCAGCGCCTCGAACAATCCAAACAGCGAACGGCCATTTTCGGGATTAATTTCGAGATCGCGTCGGAAAACTTTTTCGGCCTCCACGAAGTTCCTTGACCTCAGATATTCACCGCCGAGGGATTCACGAACGGGATAGTACCAGGCCGGAGGCTCGTCGTAGATGAGCTTGTCCTGCATATCAATTGCCTGTTTCCAGAAATTGACGGCGGACGGCGAATCGCCCGATTTGCCCGCGATCCGCGCATCGAGGACATGGCCCGCAATGACAAGCAGGTCATGCGCGGAATTCAGATTCAGCATGAAATCCATGGGGACTGCGGCCTTTGCATTTTCGAACTCCTTGCGCTCTCGCCGCGCTTCCGCAAGGTTGCCTTTGGCGGCCTGCGCCAGCGCCCGGGCGTAGCGCCAGATCGCCCGCGTGGATCTGCCGGACTCCCCTGGCTCCGCATGAGCGAGGACGGCATCCCACTTCTCGCCGCGGCAAAGCGTGTAAAGTTCCCACGGCAGTACGTATTCGGCCATCGGATCGGCGGCCATTGGAGCCACAATCGAGACAGCCTTCTTCGCGCTTTCCACCGACTTCCCGGTCATCCCCTGCATCGCTTCCGCGGTCGAGAGAAACATGTAATTGTGTGTGTAGTACATCATCGGATACACGCCTTGCGCATTTGTTCGCGCAATGTAATCTTCGTCGGCTTTCGCCGCCTTCAAGTTGGATTCGGCCGCGCCGGCATAATCTCCTGTCCGGATCTGGATGTGCGCCGGCATGTGGACCAGGTGCCCGGCTGCAGGCGCCAGGGTCTTCAGCAGCTCGGCGCTCCCAAGCGCCTTCCCGGGCTGTTGCGACGCTTCGACCGCATGGATGTAATAGTGGTTCGCGCCAGGATTCCGAGAATCGCGCGCCAGCACCGATTCGAGTACCTGCAGAATGTGCTCTGTTCCTTCCTGTGGCCTGCCATCTGCCGTCCAATATCGCCACGGGCGGAGGTTCATCATCGACTCGGCATACAGAGTGGCTGCATCCAGGTCGTCGGGATACTTCGCCGAAAGCGCGCCCATCGTTTCTGAGAATGCCTTGTCCAGTTCCGCGCGGTTCGAAGCCGGGTCTGCGGAATAACGGAGAGCGATGGCGTCGATATAATCCTTTTCCTTCGGGCTCGCCTTGGACAAGAGTCCAGCGGCCCGGCTGACGGCGTCAACAGCGCGGGCATTCCGCTCGGCATCGAGCGGCAGGTTGATGTTTGGACCCAGGGCGTAGGCCACGCCCCACCAGGCCATCGCGAAGTTCGGGTCCAGCCGTGCGGCCTCGCGGAATGACCGCTCGGCTTCATCGTGATTGAAGCCGTATATCAGTCGAATGCCCTGGTCGAAATACTGTTGCGCCGCCTGACTGGAAGTGGTCACCGGCATGTGGTGATCTCCGAGCCCTTCGAACAGGGGCACGGCTGGCAGTTCGACCGCGGGATTGGAGCATCCTGCCGCGAGGGTCAGCAGGAACAGGTATGTTGGAAAACGCTTCCGAAGTCGCACTTGTCCTCCACGAATTTCACGGCATGATATAGGCCACTAGACTACCCGGCCACTTGTTTCGGCTCCTTTTCTATTCGGCCCTACAACTTGCATGTATATAATCGCCCTCGACATTCAATTGCAAATCGAAATGGGAACAAGCATTAGGAGGACGAATATGGTGTTCAAATGTTTGAAACTTGCGGCCATCGCCACTTGTGCGGTGTTGATGGCATATCCGGCGTGGGCGCATCATTCCCATGGCAACTACGACATATCGAAGTGGACGACCGTAGAGGGTACGGTGAAACAACTGCATCTGGTCAACCCGCATTCCTTCCTTTACCTCGAGGTCAAGGACGACAAGGGTCAGGTGGTGACGTGGTCCATGGAAGCCGTCGGCGTCACCGCGCTGAAAAACAAGGGAATCACCCGCGAAACGTACAGACAGGGCGACGTGATGAAAGTGCGCTGCCATCTTCTCAAGGATGGGGGCAACGGCTGTCTGCTCGGGTTTGTAACTCCGATGCATGGGGACCAGGCGCGAGGTCACGGAGTCGAGGTGGAGTGGTAGACCGTAACAACGTTTCAAGCCGGGAGGTGTTTATGCGTCGGATTCCACTAATTGCGGCGGCGGTGATCTTGTTTGTCTCAGTGC
>CAMAWS010000265.1 GCA_945861845.1 Candidatus Sulfopaludibacter sp. SbA3
ATCATTATTCATCAATCAGTTTTCAATTCTCATTCGCAGCCCTTTCCTGCGTGTGGGCTCTGCGTCAACTATTGAGCCTGCTTCAGAAAATCGTTGGTGTAGGTTCCGGCAAGATCGATGTTGGCCCGCGTCAGGTTTGGATCGACCAACTGGAGGGTCTTCAACACGTTTGCCGGTCCCTCTTCCGGCATGCGGCCATCGCGGGAAAACATGGCAAGATTCGCCTTCAACGCTTCGATGTATTGTTCCCTCCCCCCCGCCATGAATTCTTCAGGCATGTTTGCGGCAATTTCTTCGGCGGAGTGGGAGTGGATGTATTCGAGCGCGCGAAGTGCGGCGTTCACGACGGACTGAACCACCTGCGGATTTTTATCCACCATTTCCTGCGTCGCGTAAATGCCGCCGGCCGGCCATGTTCCGCCGAACACGTCGAGGGCGCCCTGCTCCGTGCGAGTGTCGTAGAGCGCAACGGCGGTTCCGTCCTTTTCGAGTTTCGTCGCGGTTGGATCCAGCGTAACTCCCGCCCAGATTTGATCCTGCTCGAGAGCGGCGATCATTGTCGTATTACCCGCCGTAACGACTGGAACCGATTGCGGATTGAGTCCGTGTTTGCCAAGCAGGAACTTGAGCATCTGGTCGGTTGACGATCCCGGCGCCGTCACACCGACAGGCTTCCCAACGAGGTCCTCGATCGACTTCACACGATCCGTATATCTGCTGCCGACCATGAGAACGAGGCCGGGCAGCCTGTCGAACAGAACCACCATCCTCAGGTGTTTTCCCTGTGCCTGCGCGCGAATAGTGTGCTCGAAATAACCGGTGACAAAGTCTGCCGAGCCGCCAAGCAGTGCGGCCATTGCTTCGGAACCGCCACGCAGGTCCGCAATGCGAACATCGAGGCCTTCATCGCGAAAATAGCCGAGGCGTTCGGCAAGCGTTAGTGGCAGGTATGCAAAAAGGGGTTGGCCGCCAACGGAAATAGTCATCGCCGGCTGGTCATCGCGCGAGCATGCGGCAAGCGTTACGCACAAGACGCAGATGATTACGAGCGCTATCCCGCGAAAAGCTCGTCCGCTTGCGGAGCCCATCGAACCAGGCGTCTTTCCAGCCACGTTACCCCCATCTCCACAATAATCACGACGACGCACAACACGAGCATTCCGGCATACACGCCGGCCGAATCGAAATTACCCTGCGCCTGGCTGATAACCCAGCCGATTCCCTGCGCCGCCGCCAGGTACTCACCTACGACAGCGCCGACCAGCGCAAAACCCACCGACGTGTGCAGGCTCGAAAGAATCCAGGTGAGCGCCGATGGTATTAGAACATGCCGCGCCAGTTCGCGTTCGCCTGCACCAAGCATTCGTGCGTTATTAATGATGTTGCGGTCCACCTGCCGAACGCCATGGTACGCGTTGAAGAACACAATGAAGAACACCATCGTGAAACCGAGCGCAATCTTGGACCGTTCGTCGATGCCGAACATCAGGACAAAAATCGGCGCCAGCACCAGTCGCGGCAGGGCGTTCAGCACCTGTATGTACGGATTAAAAACGCGCGCCCAGAAGTCCGAACGTCCCAGCATCAGGCCCAGTGTTATGCCAAACGCCACACCCAGCACAAAGCTTCCCAGCATTTCGCTGAGCGTGACAGACAGGTGCTGGTAGATGCTGCGGCCTCCGAGCTGCGTGCCGGGTATAGCCAGCCACTGCCAGGCCCGGGCGAGAAACGTGGATGGCTGCGAGAAAAAGAAGGTATCGATTGCGCCATAGCGGGCGCCCAACTCCCATAGCCCAAACACGATCACGAAAATAGCGGCCTGCAGGAAGTGAATGAAACGCTCCCTACGCTTTCGCTCTTGAGCGCTCATAGCTGGTCATCACCTCCTGTTTCAAATCCGACCAGATCTGGCGGTAAAGGTCTTCGAACCCCGGCATGAAACGCGCTTCCGACACGTTGCGGGGCCGCGGCAGGTGAACAGGGTAATCGGATTTGATTCGCGTCCCTGGTCCTGCGCTGAACAGGATGACACGATCCGAAAGTGCGATAGCCTCCTCAAGATCGTGCGTAACGAACAGCACCGTGGCGGAGCTGTTCTGCCATAACTCCAGGAGTTCGTTTTCCATTAACGCGCGGGTTTGAACGTCCAACGCGGAGAATGGTTCATCCATCAGCAGCAGGGGAAGTCGATTGATCAGGGCCTGGGCCATGGCGACGCGTTTCCGTTGCCCGCCGGAAAGTTGAATGGGATATCGATGTTCGAGGCCACGGAGACCGACCAGATCGAGCCAGCGGGCAGCTTCGCGAGCCGCTTCCGGGCGAGCGGCGCCACGCAGGAGCGGGCCCAGCACGACATTCTCAAGAGCCGTCTTCCACGGCAGCAGGGCGTCCTGCTGAAACATGTACGCCGCACTCCGATTGACGCCATTCACGCTGTCACCGGACGTACGCACGGCTCCGGCAGCAGGCTGCGCAAGCCCGGCCACCAGATTCAGAATGGATGTTTTGCCGGAGCCGGTGGGGCCAACCAGCGCCACAAACTGCCCCTGCGGAATTGAAAAGGAAACATCATGAATGGCGACGTAGGCTCCGAAGCTCAGACTTACGGCATCGAATTCCACTGCCGGGCCACCCGAGGATCTGCTCATAAGGAGAGGAGTGGGGCTCGCCCTTCCGTCACTTCTTCAGCTTCAACCGGTATTCCGGATACATGTGGTCGGCGCCGCCCTTACGGGCAGGCTCTTCAGGCACGCCGTATTCCTTCAGCCAGTCGTTCAGATAAGGGTTCTTTCCCGGCAGGTAGTGCGGCACGGATTGCGAAATGTTTTCCTCGATGATCGTGCAGGGGAAGAATTCGAGCAGCGTGTGCTCGTCTATTTCGTAGTTTGAACTCAGGACGTAAGGCTCTTCGAGATAGATCGGGTCATTGATGAAGGTGGTGATCGTTATGATGTTGGCGTGCCGCGTCCAGTATTCGAGCATGGTCGCCTTGTCGGAAAGCGGCACGTCATTGTCTTTCACATAACCCTGCTTCATGTGAGTCGTCGTGATGACCAGCGTGTTCCCATCGAATTTCCCCGTGGAAAACCCTGACCAGGTATGAGGCGCATACTCGGGAGGATGCGGCCGGCCATCCATATATATAGGCCTGTCCAATGACCTCAGCCACGCCACATGATAGGCGGTCAGTTGCCGCGAGACCGGATTGATCTCCTTGGTAATGCGCATGTTTCCCTGGGCGCGCCACTGGTAGGGAGACGGATGCGGCCGGCACTGGAACTCGGGCAGGCCCCATTCGGCCACGTCGCTCGTCTCGGCTCTCATGCGGCCCGCGGCATTCAGAGGAATTCCAAGATAGTCTCCCAACTGCTCTCCGCCGCCGCAGCGCGCGATGAAGTCCTCCGTGCACCGGCTGGACCATTCACCCGCGAAATCCGTTCCCTGCGCATGGGCCGGCGCGCTTGCCAGCAGCACGATACCGAGTAATAGCAACCGCTTCATAATCCCTCCTGGAAACACTGGGGCAGAATATTACACCTAACATCTAAAACTGGAAACGCATCCCGACTTCAATCTGACGGGGGTCGTTCGCGCTGGTGGATTTACCGAAGTTCGGCGACGTCATAACGCCCGACGGCACGCCAAAGTTTGTGCGGTTGAACGCATTGGTCATATTGGCGAATACGTTCAGGTTCGTCCGCGTGGCATTGCCTCTTCCATTACTATCCGGTCTGAAGAAAAACGCCTTCGAGATATTGAAGTTGAAATTGAGGTTCTTCGGGCCGTCGCCGCTGTTTCGCGGAACTCCAGGCGGCCGGTCGTTAATCGTGTTGTCCCGGTTATCATCCCTGCCGGTGGTTATGTTGTAGGTCGAACTGGTCATGGCCATCGTGCCGGTCAGAAAGATTCCCAAAGGCAGCCGGGCGTTCACAGTGCCGTTCAGCGTCTGCGGTGGACAGCAATTGCCGCGGGAATCCGTCCAGTCCAGCCGGAGGTTGTAATTGTCCATGGGAAGGTCTCCTCCCCCATTGGGCTGGCCTTCGACATGAGACATCTGCGTCAGGTAATTCGCCGTTACGTTGAAGATGCTGAACCTTTGCCGGAAATTCAGGCGCAATGTATGCCGGAGTTGGTTCCCTGAGGACTCCATGTTGACCACGTTGCCCCGGCTCGGATCGGGTCGAATGCAGGTTGCGGCGATTTGTTCCGCCCTGCACGAACGCGGAAGGGACGCCGTGGCATCGTAGGGCGCATTCAGATTCCTGGGCCGTAAACGGTGATACTCGCGCTGATAATCATAGGTAACGCTTACAAAGGTGTTGGTGAAAAACGTCCGTTCGAACGATGCCATTGCCACATTAACGTAGGGCGCCTCGACATTCGAATCCATTACTCGTATTGACGGAGGCGTGTTTCGGATTGTTCCTGCCTGAAATGGATCCGGATAAGAAGGACTGTCGATGACGAGCTCGAACTGTCTCGCGCCGTCGAGCCGCCGCTGGTTTTCCACCGCGCTCATGTCGAGCCGCATATAGAACATCCCTCCGCCTCCCCGGATGACGGTCGCCCTGCCCAAAGCGTATGCAAATCCCAACCGCGGAGCGAAATTGTTGCGATCGGACATGTTGGTCTGGGCATCGTAGCGGCCGCCAAGCATCAACGTCAGCCGCGGCGACACCTTCCAGTCGTTCTGCATGAAGAACGAAGCCTCGAAATGGTTCACTTCCAGCAGAGGATTACCCCGCGTGACGCGATAGTTCAGGGGCCGGCCGGCAAGATAAGCGTCCAGGTTCGAGAACGTAAAGGTTCCGCCGAAGTTCGTTTCGGAAAGCGATCGGCTGGTCCGATATCGGCCCTGACTGCCCGCCCGGATCGTCACCTTCTCGCCAAGCCGTGTGTAGAGATTGCTGAACTCGTAGTCGCGGCCATCCCTTTCGGATTTGTTCTGGGCGCCGCCGCTCTCGAAGGCATCGAGAACATTGATCCGGAGCGTGTTGCTGAACGGGGTGGTTTCGTCGTGGTTGTTGATAATGTTGAAGCGGGCTTCATGAATGGTCTGGGGAGAGAGATTGGAGAACTCCACGAATTCGAAATTCCAGTCGCGGCCTTCCGAAGCCGAGGCGCGTTCCTGCAATGCAAATGCGCCCACGCCCTGATTCTTGCTGCTGCTTGTGGCGTACCCGATGTTGAATGAAAGCGAATGCGCGTCGAATACCTGAAGGGTATTCCTTGCGTTGAACGCCTGGTTGACCGTTGGACGTGTGATCCCGAGGGCGAACACTCCGGCCGGCAAAGTTGCATGGATGGTATCGACGTTCTTGGCCTCATTGTGGCTGCCTGAAAAAAGCGTCGTCA
>CAMAWS010000266.1 GCA_945861845.1 Candidatus Sulfopaludibacter sp. SbA3
AATAGCGCGAAACTCTAAGCAAAGGCCGCAGCCATCAGGAGCATGAGCGGCTGCGAATGCAAGCCCGACGCGAAGCGGGAGCGCGATAGCGCGATACTCTAGGCAAAGGCCGCAGCCATCAGGAGCATGAGCGGCTGCGAATGCAAGCCCGACGCGAAGCGGGAGCGCGATAGCGCGATACTCTAGGCAAAGGCCGCAGCCATCAGGAGAATGAGCGGCTGCGAATGCAAGCCCGATAGGGCGCAGCCATCAGGAGAATGACACATGAAAGTGTTCGATTCCAGGAAGTACGTTGCGGTCGGCATGTTGTTGTTGATGTCGGCGCTGGCCGCCAACGGCTCTTCCAATTCGGAGACGGCCGTCGTCAGGGACGTTTCGTTCAGCCCTGAAGGCCAGTCTCTTGAAATCAAGATCACGGTGACGGCCCACACGCGTTACACGTATTTTGAGCTTCCATCGCCGCACCGGCTCGTCGTCGATTTTCATGGGACTCAGAACAAGGTTGGCTTTCAGCGGAAGCTGGTTGAAAGCGCCGTTGTCAGGCGCATACGGGCGTCTGCCTATAAGGACAGGAAGCGTAAAGCCACCAGGATCGTGTTTGATCTTACCGGTAATGCGTCTTACGAGGTACGTGACAACGGTGAAGGAATCGTCAGTGTCGTCTTCAATCCGGACCCTGCGCCTGATCTTGAACCTGATCTTGAAAATGAGCGGTTCCGGGTGCAGGCCCGGGAGCGCGCAGACATCCCGGTCATCGAAGATGGCGTAGTCTCGATCGCGCCGATCAATCTTGTGGCTGGTCCTCCGATGGTTCCCGCGGTGGAAGAGCCAATTTCCATGATGAGTTTTTCGCGCTCGGCCATTCAATCTGCCTTGCTGCAGGGCGAAGAACCCGTTGTGGCAGCGCCCTTGGAGCCAGTTGCGACGCCTGCTGGGTCCCAGACGGTGGCTGCTGCTCCAGTGGCCGCGCTGCCGTCGCCGCCAGCGGCCGCCGCGCCTTTTTTTGCGGGGCAGGCGGCCCCGGGCGCCACGCCGCAGTTTACAGGGGAGATCATTTCCCTCGACCTGAGGGAGGTGGACATCAAGGACTTCTTCCGTCTGGTCGGAGAAATCAGCGGCCTGAACGTCATTCTCGATCCCAACGTCGGCGGCTCGCTGACGATTCTGTTGAAGGACGTTCCCTGGGACCAGGCCCTGGATATTGTCCTGAAAAATTACCAGTTCGGTTCCCAGCTCCAGGGCAACGTTCTGCGTATAGCGACAAACGCGAAGCTTCAGCAGGAGCAGGAACAGCAGAAAAGTTTGCGTGATGCGCAGGAGCTGGTTGTCGAACTTGTGACGCGACCGATTATTTTGAATTACACCGAGGCAGACCTGGTTGTACCGACGTTGCGCTCGGTTCTATCTGCACGCGGCTCGATTATTCAGGATGCAAGGCGGAATGCGCTGATTGTTACCGATATTCCGAGTCAGTTCAGCCGCGTGGATGAAATGATTAAATTCCTGGATACGCCCGCTCAGCAGGTCGAGATTGAGGCACGGCTGCTTTCAGCCAATAAGTCATTCTCTCGCGATATAGGCAATCAGCTGGGATTCCTTATGGGTGCAAACAGCGGCGATGTGGTGACAGGCGCACCGGGGACTTCCAGTCCATTTGCCCGGACTCCGACCCCACGCGCGGGAAGCGGGTCTGGGCTGCCGCTTATTTCGAATTTCCCGGCAGCGGCAACCTCCGGGCTTTCGTTCCTGATCCAGCCCGGCGGAGATCTTCTTCTCGACGAAATCATCACGGCTGCTGAAGCTCGCGGTACGGCGAAGCTTATATCGAGGCCGAGAGTGATGACTCAGAACAACCAGGCGGCTGTCATTCAGCAGGGAACCCAGATTCCCGTACAGACGAATGTCAACAACACGGTCACTGTCCAGTTCCTGACCTTCGCTCTGCAACTTAACGTTACGCCGCGGATTACCGATGCCGGAACGATCCTGCTGCAGGTGGTGATCGACAACAGCACGCCGGATTTCGCTCGCGCTGTGAATGGCATACCTTCGATTTCGAAGCAATCTGCTCAAACCAACGTTCTCATTCCAGACGGTGGCACGGCGGTAGTCGGCGGAATTCTTCTCGACAGCGATTCTGTCAATGTGCGTCAGGTTCCCGGCCTTGGCAGCCTTCCTGTCATCGGCCACCTGTTCAAGAACACGCAGACGCTAAAGAGCACGAGCGAACTGATTTTCTTTGTTACGGCCCGCATAAAACCGATGGATGCAATCACGGTGTTGGGTGAAGGCCAGCAGGGAGCGCCCCTGGCAGAGCAGCCCCAACAGCCCCTGTGACGCCAGTGAGAGAGGGCATTGAAGCCAACGAGGCGGCGCCACAGTCGCGGTTCCGCGGCGTGCTGGAGCGATTGCGCCAAAACGTGGCTGGCGCCAGGGCAATCGTCGTAGCGGCATCGGATGGGATGGTGTTGGACCAGGTTTCCCTGGATCCGGCCGCCGACGTTGACCTGTTGGCCGCGGAATTTGCGATGCTGCTCCGTATTGCGGGGAGAACTTCTGAAGATACCGGAAGCGGCGGCCTCGTCGAGCACATCCTGGTTTCCGAGAAAGCCATCACGATCGCCCGCCATATTTCCCCAGAGCAATTCTTGATTCTCGTTTTTGATATACAGGACCAGATTGGCCGTGCGCGTTACGAAATGAAGCAGGCCGCGTGGGAGCTGGGACTAAAGTAGGAATTTCCCTGCTATAATCTCAAATTGCATTTTTATGACTCTTAAGGAACTTAGAGAACTTATCGAACTGTTTACAGCAAGGGAATCCCTCGAAGAACTGGAAGTTGAAAAGTCCGGCGTTCGTTTGAGGATCAAGCGGGCTGGGCTGCACGCCACGCCGGTTGTAACTGCCCACTCCGCGCATGCCGTCGTTCATCAGCCGGTCTCCGCGCCTCCGACTCCCGCCCCGGTGGAGGCCGAAAGCGACGATCTTTTCTACATTAAGTCTCCAATGGTCGGAACGTTCTATCCGGCAGCCGCGCCAACTTCCGCTCCATTCGTTTCGGTGGGAGATATTGTCGAGAAAGGAACCGTGCTCTGCATCATCGAGGCGATGAAATTGATGAATGAGATCGAGTCGGAAGTTGCCGGCGAAATTGTCAGTATCATCCACGAAAATGGCAAGCCCGTGGAATACGGTGACAAGCTCTTCGCTATCCGTCCTCGGTAACTCTCATGTTTAAAAAGATACTCGTCGCCAACCGGGGAGAAATCGCCCTTCGAATCATCCTGTCATGCAAGGAGATGGGCATAAAGACGGTCGCCGTGTTTTCCGAAGCGGATCGTCACGCCTTGCACGTCCGGTTCGCGGATCAGGCTATTTGCATCGGGCCTCCGAAGAGTTCTGAGAGCTACCTGAACATTCCCAGCGTCATCAGTGCGGCCGAAGTGACCAATGCCGACGCCATCCATCCCGGCTACGGATTTCTTTCCGAGAGCGCGTACTTTGCCGAAGTATGTGAAACCAGCCGGATCAAATTCATCGGGCCGAGGTCCGACAATATTCGAATGATGGGCGACAAGGCGCGGGCTCGAAGCGAGATGAGCCGCGTGGGCCTGAAGGTTTTGCCGGGAAGTTCGAAATGCGTTCACACGGAAAACGACGCAATCGCCACGGCTGAGGCAATCGGATACCCGGTGATAATCAAGGCCGCTGCAGGCGGCGGAGGCCGGGGCATGCGCCTGGTTCGCGACCGCAGCGAGTTGCTCGTAGGCCTGAAAACCGCCCAGGCCGAGGCTGCCAGCGCATTCGGCGTTCCCGACTGCTACATCGAAAAATTCGTCGAGCGGGCCCGCCACATTGAATTCCAGATCATGGCCGACGAATACGGCAACGTTATTCACCTCGGCGAACGGGAGTGTTCCATCCAGCGGCGGCATCAGAAGCTTATCGAGGAGTCGCCCTCCGTAATCATGACGGACGAATTGCGAGAGAAAGTGGGCAGCCAGGTTACCGCTGCGATGGGCGAGCTCGGGTATTCGAACGTCGGGACCCTCGAGTTCCTGGTCGACGAGAATCGCGATTTCTACTTCATGGAAATGAATACCAGGGTCCAGGTGGAGCATCCCGTGACGGAGATGGTCACGGGGATCGATATCGTCCGGGACCAGATCCTGATTGCGAGCGGCGAGCGGCTGCCCCACCGGCAGCAGGACATTCAATTCCGCGGTCACGCTCTCGAATGCCGTATCAATGCGGAAGATCCTGTCACGCACAGGCCTTCGCCCGGGAAGATCACATCATGGCACGCTCCGGGCGGACCGGGGGTTCGTGTCGATACCGCCGCTTATGGAGAGTACGTGATTCCGCCTTACTATGACTCCCTGATCGCCAAGCTCATCGTTCACGGATCCACGCGCGACGAGGCCATTCGCCGCATGGAGCGAGCACTGGATATGTTCATCCTCGAGGGCGTGAAGACCTCGATTCCACTGCATCGCCAGCTCATGCGCAATCCGGACTTCCGTTCCGGCAACATCCACACAAAATTCCTCGATCAATTGCAGCAGGAGGCCCGGACAAGACCCGTCGAGATCGCATGAGCGAGTTTCCGCGGCTCTACGCGATCGCGGATGCCTCGTTCGGCGACTCCGTCGAGTTGGCGCGCGCTCTTTTCGATGGCGGGGCGCGACTGGTGCAGGTGCGGAACAAGGCAGCCGGCGCACGCGATTTCCTTGCCAGCGTCGAGCAGATACTGGCAATTGCGCCCGGGGGAAGCCAGGTCCTTGTCAACGACCGGGTGGACATCGCCGCCATTGCCGGCGCAGCCGGCGTGCACCTTGGACAAGAGGATCTTCCGGTTGATGCTGCGCGCCGGATGCTGGGCCCCGGCCGCCTCGTCGGCTTTTCCACTCACAATTTTGGGCAGGCAGTTGAGGCGGATGCCCTGCCAGTGGATTACATCGCCGTTGGCCCCATATTTCAGACATCGACGAAGAAGAATCCCGATCCCGTCGTGGGAATCGCTGAGCTTGGCAGGATTTGCAGGGCCGTGCGAAAGCCGGTCGTTGCCATTGGCGGCATCACGATCGAAACGGTTGGCCCCGTAATCGCGGCAGGAGCCGCTTCGGTAGCGGTGATTCGAGACCTGCTCGCCGCGCCTGATATCTCTGCCAGGGTGCGGGAATACTCCCGGCTCATACTGTAGGCGCGGTCAGTGACCGCGTCAGGTTTGGACATTAAACAGGGCATTAACTTACTTGGCTCAACCCAGTTGCGAGATCGTAGACTTCGAACGTCTTTCAGTCCACCTGTGGGCGCGGGGCTTTAGCCTCGTGCCAGGATCAA
>CAMAWS010000267.1 GCA_945861845.1 Candidatus Sulfopaludibacter sp. SbA3
CGAGATGAATCAGTGGATGCTCCGCATCACGCGCTACGCTGAACGCCTGCTGCGGAATCTGGACGCGCTGGAATGGCCCGAGAAGGTCAAGGCCATGCAGACGAACTGGATCGGCCGATCCGAGGGCGCAGAGGTTACGTTTACCGCCCTTGGTCCGAACGGTTCCCGGCACCCGTTGAAGATTTTTACCACACGGCCGGACACGCTGTTTGGCGCGACCTACATGGTGATGGCTCCCGAGCATCCACTCGTACGGGAACTGACTGCCGATGATCGCTCAGCCGAAGTGAATGCTTATGTTGAAAGGGTCAAGAGTGAATCGGATGTTGAACGCGCGGCGAAAACTGAAAAGACCGGCGTCTTCACCGGCGCGTACGCGATTAATCCAGTAAACGCGGAAAAGATCCCGGTCTGGATTTCCGACTACGTCCTGATGGCGTACGGTACCGGCGCGATCATGGCAGTGCCCGCCCACGACGAGCGCGATTACGAATTCGCGAAGAAGTTCGGACTGGAAATCCGGGAGGTTATCACGTCGGAAGCGGGTGTCGCGACGGAGGCTTCGGTTGGCGAAGGGACGATGATCAACTCCGGGGAGTTTACCGGAAGACCGTCCGCGGAAGGCCGGAAAGGGATTGTTCAGTGGCTTGAGCAAAAAGAGCTTGGCCGCGGAACGGTGAACTACAAACTGCGGGATTGGGTGTTTTCACGCCAGCGGTACTGGGGCGAGCCGATCCCGATTATCCATTGCGAAAAGTGCGGACCGGTTGCCGTCGACGAGAAGGATCTTCCGGTTCGCCTGCCCGACATCGAGCGCTACCAGCCTACCGGCACCGGTGAGTCACCGCTCGCCACCATTCACGACTGGGTGAATGTGGCTTGTCCAAAGTGCAATGGTCCGGCAAAGCGCGAAACCGACACCATGCCGCAGTGGGCTGGTTCCTCCTGGTACTTCCTGCGGTATGCATCGCCTCATGCAAAAGACGCTCTTCTCTCGGAAGAAGGCAGGAAATGGCTCCCCGTGGACATGTATGTCGGCGGCGTCGAGCACGCGATTCTGCATCTGCTGTATGCGCGCTTCTTTACCATGTTCCTGTATGACATTGGCGTGGTCGGGTTCGAAGAGCCGTTCAAGCGCCTGTTCAATCAAGGCATGATTACCTACGTCGGCAAGAGCGGCAAGGCGGAGAAAATGTCGAAGTCGAAGGGCAATGTCGTGAATCCAGACGGCCTGGTCCGCACCTTCGGTTGCGACTCTCTCCGCATGTACGAGTTGTTCGTGGGGCCTCCCGAACTCGATGCCGAATGGAACGAGCACGGTATTGAGGGCGTTCATCGATTCCTGAAGCGCGCGTGGCATTGGGTCTCCATTCACAACGGCCAGTGGTCCAAAACGCCTTCGCGGGAGATGCTGGTTCAAAGGCATCTTCTTTTGAAGAATGTTACCGAGCGCCTGGAGTCTTTCCGGATGAATACGATTGTCAGCTCATTCATGGAGTTTCTGAACGACGTGAGCTCAATGAATCAGGCGCCGGATAAGGAAACTGTCGAAACGTTCCTGGTGGCGATTGCGCCTTTTGCGCCACACTTCGCGGAGGAGCTTTGGCAGCAGGCCGGCCATTCCACGTCCATTTTCCAGGAGAAATGGCCGGTGTGGGACGAGGCTTACACGGTATTCGACACGGTTACCGTTGCCGTACAGGTCAATGGGAAATTGCGCGGCACCATTGTCGTGAATGCCAATGCAGCGGAGGACCTTGTTTTTGAATCCGCGTCGAAAGACCCGGCCATCGCGCGCTATCTTGATGGCGTGCAGATTCGCAAGAAGGTCTATGTCAAGGGGCGCATCCTGAATCTGGTTGTGGGGTAACCCTCACCCGCCGCTTCGCGGCACCCTCTCCCGGCGGGAGAGGGACAAAACTCTAAATATGTCCTTCTCCCTCCGGGAGAAGGTGACCCGAAGGGCCGGATGAGGGTTAAAGCGCCCGCTACTCCGGACCGAAGGCCAACAGTACATTCCCCGGCAGGCGGCTGCCCGCACCCACATACCCGGACGGAACAAACATCATGCCGCCGGCCACAGTTGCGCCAGGGGCGCCGAGCGCGCCGCCTTTCGCCGCCACTCCGTTCACGGTCTCGTATTCACGCGCCGTGTTGTACTGCCACAGCACGCGGCCGTCGCTGGCGGACAATGCCCAGAGAACGCCATCCCGTGTTGATGTGAGGACAGTACCTGGAATTGCCGTAACC
This sequence comes from Candidatus Sulfopaludibacter sp. SbA3, assembly GCA_945861845.1. Classification (GTDB taxonomy): domain Bacteria; phylum Acidobacteriota; class Terriglobia; order 20CM-2-55-15; family 20CM-2-55-15; genus CAMBFR01. The sequence goes on from CAMAWS010000267.1 coordinate 2,251, forward strand.
GCCGCAGACAGGCCGAAGGCGTCGCTGGTGAGCTTTGGTGTTGTCCAGGCGCGTGAGCCGTCCGCAAGGCGAAGTGCGGTGACTGCGCCGCCCGGCTGGTTGAGGCCGTAATAGGCCGTGCTCCCGTCGAAGGCGCCCCCAAACACGATCAGCCCCGACGATGCCGGCGGTCGTTCCGAGAGGCTTGTCTTCCAGACTACAGCCCCGTTCTTATCGAGATCGAGCGCAATGGAAATCCCCCCTTTGCTGCCGCCAACGAGCACATCGCGGCCATCGGGCAGCGTGTGCAGCAGCATCGACGCGCCACCAAAGTCGTAGTCTGGGCCGAGGGTCTGCGGGCAGTTGTCGCCGGGTACTCCGGTAGCAGGACAGCCGCCGATGTATGCGTCGTTCTGGACCTCCTGGTGCTGCCAGGCGATTTTTCCCGTATCCATGTCCATTGCGATAATCGAGTCTGACCCGCGGGCTGCGGGAAACGTATAGGCATTTCCGGTCCCAACGTAAATTCGGCGGCGCTTGGGGTCAATGGTCGGCGCGTTCCAGACTGCGCCGCCGGCGGGTCCCCACTGGGTAACGCCCTGGCTGTTCTGGCCTCGGGGTTTCGGCTCCTCCTGGATCACATAGGTTGTCCATAGCCGCTCGCCGGTATTGGCGTCGACTGCGGTCACATGACCGCGGAAGGTGCAGCACTGGTAAGCAAGGACAGCGCCAGTGGGCGTTTCCGTCGAGGAAAGCGGCACGTAGAGACGTCCTTCATACAGAGTAGGCGAGCCGGTACTCTGAGCCGCGGGGTGATCGCCAGTGCGGACGTTCCACAGCAAGCGGCCGGTTTGCGCATCGAGCGCATAAAGCCGGGTGAGTACATCGGAGAAGTAGACGGCGTATCGAGTCGCCCCCTGTCCTCGAATGGGAGCTACGATCGGCGCAGCTCGAATTCCGGAATCTGCATTGAACGACCAGTAAACGCATCCTGTCTTCGCATCCAGGGAATAAAGAACGCCAGCGTTGCTGACGAAGACCACGCGTCCGGACGCGACAGCCGGTTGCGATGGCATCTCCAGCGCATTCGGCACCCCGAATGCCCACTTCAACTTCAATCCGGGCATTTGAGCCGCGGAGATACCGGCGGCGCTCGCGGACTGAAAGCGGGCATTTTGCGGTCCTGCGCCCCAGCCGTTCCACGCTGGTCCCGCTGAAGGATCTGTCAGCTGTGGATTGGCTGGGCAGCGATTGGTCATGTTCCGGGCATCACCGGAGGCGCTTCCAATGGGCCGTCCGGCGACGAACTCGGAGATCTGGCGTTTTTGAACGTCGGTCAGTTGCGCCGCCGAGGCCTGCATGGTGCCCGTAGTCAGCGATTGATAGACGCGTTCAGGGGAAAGCTGCTGGAGGGCCGGCAACGACGGAACAGCCCTTCCATCAATCTGGCGGCCCTGAAAGGTATGGCACGTACCGCAGTGTTGCTGAAATACGGGTGAGCCGGTCCGGTAACCCTGCAGCGGCACTGCTGCCTGGGTCTGTGCTTGAGCGACGAGCGATCCGGTCATGAAAATAGCGGGCAACGCTGCCCAAAGATAGCGGGTCTTCATTGGTTCCTCCAGATTTGAGTATCGAGAGTATAGATCCAGCGTGATCGGCTGTGCAGCCCTTCATTGAACTCAAGAGGCGATTGTCATGAAAGCCCGAACACTGTGAAACATGTTATCATTCACCTCATGAAAACCGTGACTGTTCGTGATCTGCGTCAACGATGGCCGGAAACTGAGAAGGCGCTGCGGGAGGAACACGAGATTCTCATCACGCGCGATTCCAAGCCGGTCGCGAAGCTCGTTCTCTACGTCGAGCCGAAGAAATCGCGAAAACGCTTTGACCCGAAGGCCCACGGCGAATGGCAACGGAAACTGAGCGGCGGCAGGGTAACCCGCTGGGTGGATGAAGGATTGCTCAAGGAGCGCGAGGAGCGCTGATCGGCATGATCTATATCGACAGCAGTTCCTTGCTGAAAGCGCTTTGGGAGGAGCCGGAAAGTCCGGCTGTGCGGGAAACCATCGCGGACGAGGACTGTGTTGTGGTTTCAACGCTCACTGAACTCGAAACAGAAGTCCAGCTCCGGGGGAAATGGTGCGGGGGCGCGGTCACCAAGGCACGCTACGAATCCTACCGGACCGCGCTCATGTCCTTCCGGGAAACGACGCCATTCGAGTTTCGCGATCTTCCCGGATCGGTCTTCCGTCTGGCCATCCAGCAACATGTTTCCGGCGGCAAACGGCATTGTCGATCTCTCGACCGGCTGCATCTGGCCGCCATGGAAGAATTGGGCCAGCACCGTCTCCTGACCAACGACTCCAAGCAGGCCGCCGCCGCCCGGGCCCTGGGATACGACGTTGTGACCCCCGGCGTGTAGCCAGCGTGTGGCCAGCGTGTGGCCAGCGTGTAGCCAGCGTGTAGCCAGAAGGAGGCGAAGTGGCGAACCGGGTAGATTACAGACCGACCGAGAGCCAGGTTCCGCGGATCATTCCGCTGGCTACGGTGTTGTTGTCCTGGTCTATCAGGATAAACGCGCCGGTTGTGCGGTTGGCTTCGTATGGATCGGCGGCGATGGGATTCAGAGTCTTGATCCAGATTATGGCGATATCGTTAATGTTCAGCTCCGCGATATCGTGTTCCTGAGCGAGCGTATTCACATTAATGCGATAGTCGACGCGCGTCACAATGCATCGTGTGAGGCGGCTCGTGTGTTGAAGCCGGTACTTCTCCCCAATCCGCATCGGACTGCTGCTCATCCAGCACACTGCGGCGCTGAACTCTGTCAGGTTCTGCGCGGGATTGTCGACTCCCGAAATCATGTCGCCCCTGCAGACATCGATATCGTCTTCCAGGGTTAGCGTCACCGACTCTGGCACGGATGCGGTTTGGAGATTTCCATCAAAAGTCACGATTCCGCTTACCTTGGTGCGGTGCCCACCGGGAAGGATCAATACAGGATCGCCGACACGGATCGAACCCGATGCAACGCGGCCCATGTATCCGCGAAAATCAGGAATGGCGGACAACTTTGTCGGCTGA
>CAMAWS010000268.1 GCA_945861845.1 Candidatus Sulfopaludibacter sp. SbA3
TTTCGTAGCCGAAGACCGCGGCGTGACCGTGAACTCGCAGTTGACCTCATTGTCGCGGCTCAAACTCACCTCGAAGGGGTTGGGAGCGGTTTTCGTGGCGACGGGCTTAATCGCGCCGAGGACCTCCCGCCCCTTCGGTTCGGGGCTCACGCTGTAGGGTCCGAAACTTCTGAGCGGGAATCGGGCTGTTCCATCTTCCGTATCGAGTGTCATGACTAGTGGCCCCCGCACGGTGACCGTGGCCGGCTTGGACAGCGGTTTCCCGTCAGACCGCGAGACCTTGACCGTGATGAAAGTGGGTGGCCCGGTCAGATAGAACTCGATGTCGGGCCTATTGGAAGACATCGAGTGAGCTTAGCTTTCGTAGATTGACTCGTCAACGCCGCAGCGATGACGCCGCAGCGATGTCGTTTGCGGTTGCGTTCAAGGAGTTGTCGCGGAGGCGGAAGGCGGAATCCTTGCCGTAGCTCTAAACTTTTGTTGTGAAGTACGCTCGAGAGGAGTCGAACCGCTAACCTTCGGATTCGTAGTTCCATGACGGGCCTTGCTTCTCAATACTTTCAGCATCTTACTCGGGACAAAGCTGGACAAACGGTACAAAAAAGCGGCACCCGCGGCACCCTATGGCACCGGACCGTATGTGTGCTGACTTTGACGGGACCGTGGCGTCAACAGGCGAGCGCGCGGACATGGCCTTTCGCGGCATAGTCGAGGATAGCGCGGTCGCGCGTAACCACCGTCAGGTCGAGAGCACGGGCGGTGGCGATGATAATGCGGTCGGCGGGATCTCCCTGAAGTTGTCCGGGGAGGAAAGAGGAGTCGATCAGGATGTCGACCGACATTTCCGCTAATTCCACCCCGGGCTGAGACAGTAGCAGCTCAAACCAGCGCTGTGGCGTCATCGGAGACGCAATCCGTCCTTTCGCTGTCAGGAGGCCTCGCTCCCAGGCGGTAATCGGAGAAATGAGCACCGGGACGCCCCGGTCAACGGATTCTCCAATGGCGGCAACGGAAGCCTCGGTCATGGTTTCTCCATCGACTGTCCAGATGGCTGCACAGGTGTCCAGCAACAGTCTATTCAGCACTGCGTTCGCCCCACTCCGGCGCTGTAGGTTGTGTGAGGTCCACTCCGGGCATCACGATGGTCGTTCCCTTCATGCTGCCGAACAGCGCCGCAGATGCACGCTCGGCCTTGCCGCCCCCCGGTGAAAGTTCCGGCAACGGAGAACTATCGGCCACGAACGTAACCTTTTCTTCGGCGATATCGACCTGCTCGGTCCTGTAGCCCGGATCCTTCCACGCCTGCGCCTGGACGTGACTCCCTTCATTGTTGCTCCACCATGCAGGATAACGGCGCGCGGAAGCAGGAAGCCGTGATCCTACAATCTTTTCGATCTGCGAAAACGTCAGGGCAAGCCTGGACTTGCCAGAGGCTCGCAGGTGGCGCTCAAGGGGCTTGTACTTGGACATGGAATTGATTCTCCTCGAATAGTTACTTATATAGTAAATTCTATTTACTTATATGTACAGTAAGACAGAATCAATTCCGAAGGGATTCGGTCGTCCGCCCGCCCTACGGCTGCGGAAACAGGTGTACGGCGGAACCCTTGAAAACGGCGTAAACCTCAATTCCCCTGGCCAGGCCGAGATCGGAAATGGCCTGCCGCGTTACGAGGGCAGTGAGGATGAAGCCAACGTCTACGATGACCTTCGTCAGGACTCCTGCCGGCACGACATCGGCCACGACACCGCGAAGATGATTCCTTGCGCTGCTCTGCCCGGCCCGGCCTGTTTCGAGCGTGACATCTTCACCGCGAATGCAGACGTAGAAGTTCTCCTGCGCGCCCCCGGGATCCGCGGCTGAAAGTTCCGTGGCGCCGACCTGCAGCACCGCGAGGCCGGATTCCCGCCGCTTGATCCGGCCGGCGACAACCGTTTCCACGCCGACTGCGGCGGCGACCTCCGTATGCTGTGGCTGGGTGAAGACGACGTGAGGGGGACCCGTCTGCAACACTTTGCCGCCACTCATGACAACCATTTCGTCGCCGAGCGTCAGCGCATCGACCCAGTCATGAGTGACGACTATGACCGGCGTGTGCAGCTTGCGAAGCAACTGCGCAAGTTCTGACCGCACGCGCTCGCGGGTCGGGGCATCGAGCGCGGAAAGCGGCTCGTCCAGCAAGAGCATTCGCGGCTCCCGGGCCAGCGCACGCGCAAGAGCCACCCGCTGCTGCTCACCGCCCGATAATTCCGAAGGCCGGCGGGCGAGCAGGTTATCGATCTGCAACATGCCGGCAACCTTGTTAATGCGTGCTGTCCGCTCGGCTTCAGGCAGCCGCCACACGCCATAGCCAATGTTTTCGCTCACGCGCAGATGGGGAAACAAGGCGTAGTCCTGGAAGAGAAAACCGACCGGGCGTTTTTGCGGGGCAAGGTTGATACCCGTTTTCGTGTCGGCCCACGTCTCGCCGTTAAAGACGATGCGGCCCGCGGTGAGCCGTTCCAATCCCGCTATACAACGAAGAACCGTTGTCTTGCCGGCGCCGGATGCGCCGAAAAGGATGGTAACGGAAGCGCCGGACGCGATCCGCAACGAAGCTTCGACCCGCGGACCGCCTTCGAATTTCCTGTCAATGTCGGCGGTCAGCAGCAAAGAACCACACCTTTCGATTGAGCCCGTAGACGATGGAAAGAATGACGAACGAAGTAATCAGCAACACGGCCGACGTAACGGCGGCTCCCGAAAAATCCAGCGACTGTACCTTGTCATAAATGTCGATGGAAACGGTCTGTGTTACGCCGGGAATGCCCCCGCCAACCATTAGCACAACGCCGAATTCGCCAAGCGTATGCGCAAAACTCAAGACCACGCCGGTAACGATACCGGCCCAGGAGAGCGGAACGATGACGCGCCAGAAGGTTTTCCAATCGGAAACGCCGAGCAGCCATGAGGCTTCAATGAACTTGCGGTCCACTGACCCAAAAGCGGCAACGATCGGTTGAACCGCGAACGGCAGGCTGTACATGACGGATGCGGCCACGAGACCTTCGAAGGTGAAAACCAGTCGGCTGCCAAAGATTGATTCGTACCAGCGCCCAACCGGACTCCGGGGACCCAACGCGACAAGGACGTAAAAACCAAGAACCGTGGGAGGCAGGACAAGCGGCAGGGCAAATACCGCCTCGGCGAGGAACTTCCATTTCCATTTCGAAAATGCGAGCCAGTAACCGAGAGGCAGCGCGATCACGATGAGCACGATCGAGGTCGTCAGCGCCAGTTCCAGCGTGAGGACGAACGCTTGCCAGTTCATGCGTGTCTATTGCTTTTCCACAAATCCATATCGCTCGAATACACTTCGCGCCTGCGGAGTTTTCAGCCATTCAAAGAACGCCCGCGCCGCGGGACTCGCGCCCTTCAACAGCACTGCGCCCTGTTCCATGGGCGGATAAGTACCGGAAGGGATGATCCAATACCGTCCGGAAGCCTGCATGGGAGCCGACAACGCAAGCGCGAGCGCGACCACGCCAATGTCTGCGGCGCCGGACTGAACGAATTGCGCCGTCTGCGAAATGTTCTCGCCCATGACAAGCTTGCCTTTGACCTGGTCGTAAACCTTCGCACCCTGCATTGCGGCAACCGCGGCACGGCCATATGGAGCGTGTTCGGGATTCGCGATGGCGATTTTCCTGACTGACGGGAGGACGAGGGCTTTCATTCCAAGTTTTTCCACGTCGATGCCGGAGTCTTTCGACGTCCACAAGACAAGCCGGCCGTTCCCGTATACGAAAATTTCGCCGTCCGTCTTTCCAGAAGACTGCAATTGACGCGGGTATGTCGTGTCGGCTGAAAGAAAAACCTCAAACGGCGCGCCGTTCGCTATCTGGCTGAAGAAGTTTCCTGAGGATCCGAGGGTGAGGCGAACATCGTTGCCGGTACTCTTCTTAAACTCGCCGGCAATGTCCCTGATGGCGAAGTTCAGGTCCGAAGCGGCCGCGATGCTGACTACAGCAAGCCAAAGAATAGCCAACATATAAACGCTCCCACGACGCTCATTGAAAGCCCCCAGGCCATCAGCTTGTTGAAGAGCACCTTTCGGTTCTCGCCTGCCGCTGCATTGGCAATGCAAAGGGCGCCGAGAGTGGAAAGCGGCGAGACATCCACGAGGTGTGCGCCGACATTAATAGATGATGCGATGGCTATGGGGTCGCCGCCGCCGATTTTTTCAATCAGGCCCGGTATGGTCGGGAGAAACGCCGGCAATACAACGCCGGAGGAACTGCTGTAGACGGAAATCAACCCGGTTACGAAAGCGATAACGCCTGTGACGGAGGTCTCCGTCGAGAACCGGGCGAGAATCGTCGTAAAGAGATCCATTCCGCCTTTGCGTTCAAGAATCGATACCAGGACCGTCACGCCGCAGACCATCAGTATGACGCCCCAAGGCATTACTTTCATTGCGGCCGATTCATCGGCGGCACGGAACAGCGTGAGGATTGCGGCGGCGATGAACGCTCCCATTCCAACATCAATACCGAAGAAGGAAACCGCAATCAGGAGAGCGGCGATGAGCGCGAGTGTCAGCTTCTGGTTCCAGGTCAACGGCTCTTCCCTGGCCACAAGATAGTCGTCCGCAGGATGTTCGGACGACTTCGAACCTTTCGAAAATAGTTTGTATCCGCCAAAAATAAAGTAACCCGCCAGACCGACGAATCCTTCGGCGATCAGGTTATTGAAGTACGTCGGCCATTCCTGCCCTGTGATGTTGATTCGGGCGAGTAATCCGTTCGCGATGACGCCCGTGGGCGCGAAAGGCGAAAGCGCTCCAGCATTCGCTCCGGTACACACCACGACAGTCATGAGGAACCCGCTCACTCCGATCCTGCCGGCGACCGCCATCGCCACGGGCGCCAGCATTGCGGTCGTCGCAATGTTGCCTGCGCCGATCGACGCCAGCCCGGCGGCCAGGAAAAAGAAAATCACCGGAATCATTCCGACATTGCCGCGTGCAAGCTTCACGCTTCGCCGCGCGAGTGCGTCGAGAGTGCCATTTACGCTCGCCAGGCTGAAGAAAAGCGTCACACCTATAAGGATTAGAAACAGGGCGGATGGGAAACCGGCCGTTATTTCGGCCACGCGCATGCCGCCGAATCCGACACCGACCAGGAATGCCAGCGTAACCGCCAGGAATCCAACGTTGATCTCGGAGATGCAACTGACGATTATGGCGATCGCGAACGCCAATATAGACAGGACCGGGAGACTCATGAGGCAGGACTGTAACACAGGGGAGGTGGAA
>CAMAWS010000269.1 GCA_945861845.1 Candidatus Sulfopaludibacter sp. SbA3
CCTGTACTTTGGAATTCGGAGTCTGTCCCCAGATCTCCCTTTCTACTAGAACACGAACTTCAACGCCATCTGCATGATGCGCTCCTGACCAGCAGAGAAGCCCAGGGGCGCTCCACCGACTACTGGCAGGCTCTTGCCAAAGGTCTGGCTGGTTAGAACTGTCTCCGGATTAGGGGGGTTAAAGTGGTTCGGCATGTTGAACATTTCGGCCCGGAACTCCAGCGTCTGGTTCTCACGCACTCGGAATTTCCGTGTCAAGCCCATGTCGATCCGAATGCTTCCCGGACCGACGATGTTCCTGCCAGCCATGGTGCCATACTCACCTGGAGCCGGCCGTACGAAGGCCGCGGGGTTGAACCACTGATTAGTTGTCTTGGTCGCTGCGTAGGGCGAGGCAAGCACCTGGTTTGGTCTTCGATCGTCAGTTCCTGTCAACGCAGTGTCGACACCCGACGAAATCGTCAGCCACGAGCCCGACAGGATCCGAGTGATTCCCGAGATCTGCCAGCCACTCAAAAGAACGCGCGCGGCCTGGTTGGAAAACTGCGGCATGTCGTAAACCGTCGACATATTGAAGTTATGACGGCGGTCCAATTCAGAATTCCCGCGGTTCGCTCGACGGCGCTCCTGGATTTGTCCGCCAGTATTCTGAATAACGTCGTTGTAACCGTCATCGATGCTGTGCGACCACGTGTAATTTCCTTGAATCGTGATGCCGTTGGCCCGCCGGCGCTGGATCTGAAGCACCATTGCATTGTAGTTACGCGTGGCGCCGTCGTCGCCATAAGCGATATTGGCGAAATACTGCCCCACAGTCGGGTTCGCCAGGTTTAGCTCCCGGCGCGAATTCGTGTTGCCTGTCGTGGAGCACGCAGCGCCCGGGTTTACGGTATACGGAACCCTTACGCTGTTCAGGAAGCAGTTCCGATTGGCGTCGCCGACTCCGGGAACGAAGACCGCCGGATTCTCCTCGTAGCGGTACATCATGTGAATGATGTTGCTGCCGAGGTAGTTTGCGGCAAGCAACCAATTCGCTCCGAATTGCTTCTGAATACTCACATTCCACTGATTGATGAAGGGCTTTTTCATCTCCCACGGAAAGATGGTGTAACGGCCAGCCAATGGGAACGGAGAGGTTTTATCCAGGGGAATCGGGAAGGGGTTCCCGCCCGGATGGGTCGACCACGGATCGTCAAAATTCGCACCGTTCACGACGATCTGCGCGCCCTTGGGCGCCGTGTCGCGGCGGCCGCCAAACTGGTGAAGGTGTGGAGCGTCGTAAAAGAGTCCGTAGGCTGCCCGGATTGTCATTAGACCGTCGCCTTTTGGATCCCACGCCAATCCCACACGCGGCGCGAAATGAGTCATGACGCTCCGCGTGAATGCATTGGTCGCTGGAATTCCGCCCTCGCCCTGGAAGTAGATTCCGGCCGGAGCGTTCGGGTAGATCTCGCTCTTAAGACCCTTGTCGAACCGTTCCCTGCTGAAGAACGCCCCAGGCCCGGCTTTGTCGTAAGGACCAAAGAATGGCTCCCATCGCAGGCCGGCGTTGACGGTCAAATTGGCGCTGGCCTTCCAGGTGTCCTGCAGATAGAGTGCGATGAAATTCTGCCGATAGTATTGGTTCGTGACCCTGCTCTGGGTGAATGTGTTCGTTCTTCCCAACATCAGATCCGCCAGCGCATTTCCCAGGACCGCGCCGTTGAAGTTAACCGCACCCACGGCCTGTGTGGCGGAAGTGTAGTTCATCATGTTATGGACATGCTGGACTCCAAACCCGAGCTGGTGGTTTCCACGAATCAAACTGAAGTCGTTGACCAACGAATAGACTGTCGAGTTGGTGAAGCCCTGCGAGCTCATATCCGCCTGGAACTGGCCGTCCACCGTAAGCCGCGTCTGCTTCGTGTGGTTCTCCGGGTAGAACGGCATCTTTACTCCGAGGTCCTGAAGGCTGAACAGGTCCGACTTCAATTTCTTGTCGTTGACCGTCCGAAGGACCGTTCCACGGAAGGAACTCACCATGTTGGGACTGATCGAAAAGGTGTCGCCCAGGACAAACGACTTGGAGTGCCGATAATAGTCCGGTTCGCTGGCCGAAATTGCGGTCTTGCCATCATAATCGGAGGGCTGGTCCAGATAGCCCACCTCGTAACGTCCGAAGAGCGAGTGTCTCTCCGTCTGTTGCCAGTCGACCCTCCCGATGATCAAATGCTCGTTAAGGTTCCTCTTTCGACCGAAACCCACTCTCCCGCACGGGTCCGTGGTGGCTGGCAGGTATTTTGTCGCCATGACCATTGCCGCTGGAGAGTACAGAGTGGGACTTATCCGATTGTTGACGAATGGAGCTCTCAATGTAATCGCTCCGACGCCCTGGCATTGTGCCGACGTGAATGTGGTCCAGTCACCAGCAAGCATCTGCGGTGTTGGGACAAAGGCAATGAGGGATGACGGTGTCGAGCGTTCGATCGTTACCTGGTGTCCGGCAAAGAAAAACAACTTATTGTTCACGATCGGTCCGCCAAGGACGCCGCCAAACTGGTTTTTCTTCAGCCCGTTCTTGTCGGTCGCGAACGGGTTCTGCGCATTGAATATTTTGTTACGCACGAATTCAAAGAGACTTCCGTGAAACTGGTTGGTGCCTGATTTGGTCACCACGTTCACTGCGCCAGCCGCGTGGAACCCGTATTGGGCGGGTACGGCGCTGGTTTCGACCTTGAACTCCTGTATCGCATCAGGGAAGGGTAGCGGGAGAGACTGGTTGCCGTACGGGTCGTTATGTACTCCTCCGTCCAACATAAATGAGAGGCCATCGTTCGATCCCCCACCGACAGAAATAATATCCGTGGGATAGTTCCGCGGCGAGTTCTGGGTCCCGCCACCGACAGCAGCGCCCGAAAGAATGATCAGTTCGGTTATCTGGCGTCCACCGAGCGGCAGTTCGGTCACGCGAAGGTTGTCGATTACCTGGCCAACACCTGTACTGCGCGTTTCCACCAATGCCGCGTTTGCCTGCACCTCCACCGTCTCGGAAAGCGCTCCGACTGCCAGGGCGATATTGACGGTAGGATTTCCACCGATCTGCAACACGATTCCCGTTTGTGAATACGTCCGGAACCCCGGCAGTGATGCTTCCAGCTTGTAAGGACCTACCGGCAGGTTCGTCAGCGTGTACGCCCCTGTTTCATTTGATACGACGTTGCGTACGAGTCCCGTGTCCACCTGCGTGGCAGTGATTTCCACTCCAGGCAGGACAGCACCGCTCGAGTCTGTCACCGCTCCGTTGATCTGAGCTGTCGACTGTGCCCAGACTACGCCGCAGGCAATGAACAATACGAACCCTACCAGCATTCTTACCAACGTCTGGCGTTTCATGTAATCTCCTCCAAATATTCTCGGGCCTGTTACAGCAAATGCATGGTGAAGAAGAACCGGCCGAGGCGCTCCTCTTCATGCTGGACGGGGGTGGAAGAAATGGACCTCATCCCTTTTCGCTTAGACGAAAATGGCAAAGTATGCCGAATGGCCAGATTAATGTCTTAACGGTACTAATAATTGGGGGAATTATTAACGAGGGGGACAGGACTGTCAAGGTAACTAAAGTTTATAAAACGAACTCCCCTCCTTTTCGGGAGGGGAGTCTTGTCGCTGCCTTCAGAACGGCCTGGTTACGGAGTCTCGAATATTTCGGGCCAGTAGAACGTTGCAATGACGTTCCGGCTGCTGCTGGTGACGATGACCTCTTTATGCATCGGGTTCAGGGTTGGCCCTGAGAAGTTGATGCCCGTGAGCTTCTGAACCGGGATCTTAAAGCGCGGAGCAACATCACCAACATCGTCGATGTGCCACGCGCAAATCGATCCTTCGGTGCAACTACTGACGATCATGCCGTTAGGCGAATAAACCTTGATCAGGCCGCCGCCATTGCCGGCAGTAAGTAGAGTCTTTGGCCCTTTGATTACGCGTTTAGGACTCACATCGCCGCTGGCAGTGCGGTCAAAAATCAAAAGCCCCCCGCGGGTGCTGACGACCAGGAGATTACGGACGGGGTCAACCGTCATGTGCGGGAAACCCTGGCCCTTCGGCGTGGGGAAATCAAATTGTGTTTTCGGACCGCCGATAATGCGCTTGGGGGCCACGTCTCCGTTCGCCATCCGGTCGAAGACTAGAACTACACCTTTACCGGGACCGGCGCTTGTGGCAGAGCCAATGAAGATTTCTCCATTAACGGGATCCATGGCCATCTTGTCGTTGCCATCGTAATCGGTGCCCTGGATCTGAGTTTTGGGGCCCTGGATGACTCGAACCGGTGGTATTTCTCCGTTGGACCCTCCCTTAAACGTCAGGATCGACTGAACGAGCGGACTGTTCACAACAAGCTCGTCGCGGACCGCGTCGTATTCCATGGAATGCATCGTGCGGCTGATAAGAGTTTTTTGACCTTCGAGAATCCTGACGGGAACTGTATTTTCTTTCGCCAACCTGGCGTAAGCCATAATTACTGGCGTGTTCACTCAGTTGGGGACCAGATACTCTTCCCTCTTGCTGTCATATGCCACGACCTGGGGCTTGCCGAACTTCAACGACTTCCAACCGACAGGCGCGCTGCGAATCGTACGGACCGGAGCCACGTTTCCGTTCGCCGTCAGCGAATATGCCGTCGCCGAGGAGTTACCCATGTTGGAAACCCATACCTCTTTATTCTTCGTATCGATCGAGATGCCTGCAGGGTGATCCAAACCGGTCGTCTCGCCTTTGATGACTTTCATCGGGGCAACGTCGCCGTTATCGGTCGCGCGGAAGACCAGTATCGAATTACCGACGTCGTTGGCGACCCAAAGATTGCCGGTCTCGGGATCCAGCGAGAAGGCTCCCATCCAGTTCAGTTGGGTCTTTGGTCCCTGGATTGTTCGTAATGGAGCAGCGTCCCCGTTGGCGTCGAGTGCGTAGATCGTAATTGACGGTGGAAGGTGCTTGCCCGAACCGGCAACCTTGTAGTTGCTGGAATTGCCCCAATTACCGACGAATAACAGTTTCCTCTGAGGATCGACAGCCACGCCGTGGACATCCGACAATCCCGTTCGTTGTCCTTCGATTACGCGCAGCGGTTTTTCACTTCCGGATGCGCCTTTACGAAATACCAGCACTCTCGGTGGATACTGGTTCGTCGAGTACAGTTCCTGCCTCTGCTCATCGATCGTGACCTGGAAGCCGCGATGTGGAATATCCAGCACACGCATCGGTTCCGTGTTTCCGTCGGCACCTGCCCGGAATGTGAAGATGGCGTCG
>CAMAWS010000270.1 GCA_945861845.1 Candidatus Sulfopaludibacter sp. SbA3
TTCGGATTTAAGATGCAGGATTCGTCCAATCTCACAATTTCCCCACCTTGGACTTCAGGCTCAAGCCCGGAGTCCCGCCTCCGTATGCTCGATGTCTGCCAGGCTGCTGTGCGTGCCCACGCAGTCGAACTTTATGGGACCGGTGCCTTTCAAGACCACAGCCTGCGCCACCTGAAATTCCTTGTACTCCATTCCGTTGGGCATGGAGACGATGACTTCCTGCTCGCTGTTCGTGGCGGGTATTCTGAGTGGCGCCGAGACGGTTTCCAGGAAGCCGGGAATCACGACGCGGGCGCGCCGGCTTTTCTTGTCGAATTCCCAGGTGATGGGGAGGAACTGCGGCTCGTGAAAAGTGGTGACGATCGACGCGAGGATTTCGAACCACATATTGCCGGCCTTGCCGCTCATGATCTGCAGCAAAGCGCTTCTTTGCTCCTCAGTCGCGCTCTTGTCTATAAACGGTTGTGCGGTGCCATTGCCTTCGTGCAAAGCGCCGGGCCAGTGATAAGTGACGGTCCACGTCAGGCCGTCGAGTTTGACGCTTCCATAGTTTCCCTGTTGGATGTGCATCCCAGCCATCCCCTCGCAGTGCTTGTCCGGTGCGGGAACACCGATTGTGTCGCAAGGGCAGGTCGCCAGGCAGTTGCAGTTCTTGATGTATTGCCCCTTTAATCTCCACGGTACTTTAGACATACAACCTCCGGTAGAATTGTGCCATGCCGGCCGAACGAATCCCGATAATGGAATTGAAGCAGAAGCTGGAATCGAAAACGAAGCTAATTGTAGTCGACGTTCGCGAGACCAGCGAATAAAGGAGATGGCAAATCTATGAGCGGCGCGTATCGCATTTCCAGACCGGTGAATGAGCCTGCACGCACCTATCAGCCGGGCAGTTCTGAAAAGCAGTCCCTGAAGAAGAAGCTCGCCGCAATGTCGTCCGAACAGATTGAGATTCCGCTTCTGATCGGCGGCAAGGAAGTACGCACGGGAGATACGGCGCAGGTTGTGATTCCTCACCGGCACGGACACGTGCTGGCTACCTGGCACAAGGCGGGTCCCAAAGAAGTGGAGATGGCCATTAAGGCCGCGGCAGCAGCCCACCGGGAGTGGTCTGCTGCCAGCTTCGCGGACAGGGCAGCGGTATTCCTTCGAGTGGCCGAGCTTCTGTCGACGACATGGCGGGATACGATCAACGCCGCCACCATGCTCAACCAGAGCAAGACCGCCCACCAGGCCGAAATTGACGCGGCCTGCGAGTCCATTGATTTCCTGCGCTACAACGTCTATTTCGCCCAGAAGATTTACGAGGATCAGCCCACGGCAGCCGCTGGGATGTGGAACCGCATGGACTATAGACCGCTCGAGGGGTTCATCTATGCCGTTACGCCCTTCAACTTCACAGCCATCAGCACAAACCTGAATTCCGCGCCTGCAACGCTGGGGAATACGCTGGTCTGGAAACCGGCAAGCTCCATTGTATACAGCGGCTACTGGATCGCCCGTCTCTTCGAGGCGGCAGGGGTTCCTCCTGGCGTGATCAACTTCGTTCCCGGCAACGCCGAGACGGTGAGCAGTACTTTGCTGAATCATCCGGACCTTGCCGGAATCCACTTCACCGGTTCGACGGAGGTGTTTCAGAGGTTGTGGCGGACTGTTGGCGAAAATATTTCGAAATACAAGTCCTACCCGCGCCTGGTTGGCGAAACCGGCGGAAAGGATTTCATTCTTGCGCATGCAAGCGCCGATGCCGATGCCGTCGTGACGGCCATCGTCCGCGGCGGCTTCGAGTACCAGGGGCAGAAGTGCAGTGCGGCTTCGCGAATCTATTTGCCCGATAGCCTGTGGAGCAGGATCAAAGATCGGTTGATCGAGACAACGAATGCGATTTCCATGGGCGATGTTGCGGATTTCCGAAACTTCATGGGAGCGGTGATCGATCGAGCTTCGTACCAGAAGCTGACCAACTATATAGAGGAAGCGCGCCGATCCAGCGATGCCGAAATCCTGGCTGGAGGCGAATACGACGATTCGGTGGGCTACTTCATCCGGCCCACGCTGATTCAAGCGCGACGCCCCGACTACCGGACATTGTGCGAAGAACTTTTTGGGCCGGTAGTGACGATTTACGTTTATCCGGAGAAGGAGTGGAAGTCCACCCTGACGCTCGTCGACAACACTTCGCCTTACGCCCTGACCGGCGCCGTGTTTGCCAATGACCGCGCCGCCGTAAAGGAAGCGGAACAGAAGCTCCGTTACGCCGCCGGTAACTTCTATATCAATGACAAGCCCACCGGCGCCGTCGTCGGCCAGCAGCCCTTTGCCGGATCACGCGCCAGCGGCACCAACGACAAGGCGGGTTCGATGCTGAACCTGCTTCGCTGGGTGAGCGCCCGAACTATCAAGGAAACGTTCGTCCCTCCAACCGAATATCGCTATCCGTTTATGGGAGAAGAATAGGGGATTTCTGGGGACAGACTCCGAATTCCTGTACTGCAAGGAATCCGGAGTCTGTCCCCAGAAATCCCCTATTCCGTTTGGCATCTTCCTTGCAACTACCTCCGCTGACAGGAGGCAAGTTATGAAAACTTCGGAAGAGACCACAACCAAACGCATGTTCCTTGATATCCCAAACGCCGCAGGACTCGCAGGGTTCTCCGTGCGCCATTTCCGCAGAATCATTGAAGATGAACGCATCCGCATCGTTCAGATCGGCCGCAAATTCTTCATCCTGGGCAGCGATTTCGCGCGTTGGCAGTCCACGAAACGCGCTAAAGCAAGTTGACGAGCATCCAGTAAGTTGATTGACACGCCGGCTGGCCGCGCCTGCCGGCCGGCGTGGCCCACTTCTTGAGTTGTGCGTTGTGCCTGCCGTTGGTTCTCGACAACAATTAGTCTGCTTTTCCGCGTAAAGTCGTCTTTCTTGTCCGGCAATTTCGCGATCTTGGCTTACTTCAATTTGCCAACTGGCCAATGCGGGCCATCCATGGAAAGATCTTCACCCTCAGACGCTGAACAGCGTTTTGCATCAAGCGGGGCTAAAGGAGAAAAGATGAAATATGTCGTTGTCATCGAGAAAGGCGATTCGAACTTCAGTGCCTATGTGCCGGATCTCCCTGGTTGTGTCGCTGCCGGCGACTCGGTTGAAGAAATAGAAGAGCTCATCCGAGAGGCCGCGGAGTTTCATATTGCGGGTTTGCTGCAGGATGGCGAAACCATACCGCCGCCGACATCACTCATTCGCGAAATTGACGTTACCGTGTAGTACCGCTTCTGTTCTAACTCCTGCTTTTGCGTTGTCCAGTCTGGATGGAATCCGGGTGGATCGGGCAGAGCATTCGCATCCGCTCATTGAACTACTTCGCCCAGCCGACTAAACTTTCTGTTCATGAGTACAAAAGTCGAAACGTTTCAATTCCAGGCCGAGGCGCGACAGGTTCTCGACCTGATGATCCACTCGCTTTACACGAACAAAGAAATCTTTCTGCGTGAGCTGATCTCCAACGCATCCGATGCGTTGGATCGGCTGCGGTTTGAGTCCCTCAGTAAGCCTGAACTCATTGGTGCGGACGAGAAGCTCGAGATCCGAATTGAGAGTAATTCCGAGGCCCGGACTTTGACCATTGAGGACAACGGGATCGGGATGGGCCGCGACGAAGTGATCGCGAATATCGGGACAATCGCGAAATCCGGGACGCGCGAGTTGATGCAATCGCTCAAGGAAAAGAAGAGTTCAGATGTCCTGACTTCGCTGATCGGACAGTTCGGAGTAGGTTTCTATTCCGCATTCATGGTTGCCGACCGCGTGACGCTTGTCACAAGGCGGGCTGGAGAAGAGTCCGCTACTCAGTGGGAGTCTGTCGGCGACGGTACATTTTCAATAGCCGACGCGAGTAAGTTCACCCGCGGCACGTCCATAACGATTCACCTGAAAACATTTGAAGAAGGTTCGGATATCGACGACTTTACGGCGCAGTGGGTGATTGAACGCATTGTTAAACGCTATTCGGATTTTGTCAGTTATCCGGTCATTTTCAAGGACCGGCAGTTGAACTCGATGAAGCCGATCTGGACGCGATCGCGGAGCGAAGTGACCGACGACGAGTACAAGGAATTCTACAAGCACATATCGCATGACTGGAACGAGCCCATGAAGACCTGGTCATTCAGGGCTGAAGGCCGATCCGAGTACCAGGCGCTTCTGTTCGTTCCCTCGGAGGCCCCGTTCGACCTGTTCTATACGACCGGCAAATTCGGCCTGCACCTGTACGTGCGCCGCGTACTCATCATGGAGCACTGCGAAGAGCTGCTGCCTCCGTACCTTCGTTTCATGCGGGGCGTCGTGGATTCAGCGGACCTGCCGCTGAACGTGTCCAGGCAGCGGCTGCAGGAAGACCGGCACATCGCGCAGATTCGAAAGTGGCTGACGAAGAAGGTGCTCGACTCGTTCGAGGAAATGCAGAAGGCCGAGCCGGACAAGTATGTCGAATTCTGGAATCAGTTCGGACGCGTTGTGAAGGAAGGCGCGAGCTTCGACTTCGACAACAAGGACAAGCTGATGGGTCTTTATATGTTCGAATCGTCGAGCGATTCCGGAGGCCTCACCACGCTCAAGGATTATGTCGCGAGGATGAAGGAAGGGCAGAGCGCCATTTATTACCTGACGGGGCCCTCGCGCCGGGCCGTGGAGAATTCGCCGCATCTGGAAGCGTTCAAGGAAAAGGGCTACGAAGTCCTCTATCTCGTGGATCCCGTTGACGAGATTCTCGTTCAGTCCCTGCCGGAGATCGAAGGGAAGAAGTTGAAGTCGGTGGGGAAGGGGACGGCAGATCTTGGAACGGAGAAGGATCTTGAGGAGAAGTCGGGGGAATTTTCCGGGTTGCTGAATGCGCTGCAGAAGAGACTGGAGGACCGCATAAAGGAAGTCCGGCTTTCGAGCCGTCTGACGGCGTCGCCGGCGTGCCTGGTGGTAGCCGAGGATGACGTCAGTCCGAACCTTGAGAAATTGATGAGCCAGGCCAGGGGCGAGAAGACGGTACAGAAGAGGATCATGGAATTGAATCCGGACAACGAGATTGTGGTTCGAATGCGCGACAGAATCCAGAAAGACGAAAACGACCCGCTGATCGACGATTTTGCCCATGTGCTGTTCGGGTACGCGGTACTGGCGGAGGGATCCGAATTGCAGGATCCGCTGAGTTTTAACCAGGCGCTTGTCCGCACGCTTGGACGATCGGTGTGAACTACCTGTGGGCGCGGGG